>NZ_JAWJWL010000012.1:0-209857 GCF_034721475.1 Burkholderia alba
TGCAGAAGTACACGCCGGCGCTGATGCCGATCTTCGCGCCGTACATCAATTCGTATCGCCGGCTGTCGCGCTTCATGGCCGCGCCGATCAACGTGCAGTGGGGTTACGACAACCGCACGGTCGGTTTCCGGATTCCGCACGCGAGCCCGGCCGCGCGGCGCATCGAGAACCGCATTCCGGGCGTCGACTGCAATCCGTACCTCGCGCTCGCCGGCACGCTCGCGGCCGGCTATCTCGGCATGACGCAGGCGCTGGAGCCGACCGCGCCGATCGCGACGGACGGCTACAACCTGCCGTACCAGCTGCCGCGCAATCTGGAAGAAGGTCTCACGCTGATGGGCGCGTGCGCGCCGCTCGCGGAGATCCTCGGCGACAAGTTCGTGAAGGCGTATCTCGCGTTGAAGGAAACCGAGTACGAGGCGTTCTTCCGCGTGATCAGTTCGTGGGAACGCAGGCATCTGTTGCTGCACGTATGAGCACGCGCGCGTTCAAGGAGACATCATGAGCAACGATTTCGACACGGCGCGCTACCGGGCGCTCGATGCGGCGCACCACCTGCACCCGTTCTCGGACATGGGTGCGCTGAACCGCGCGGGCAGCCGCGTGATCGTCAAGGCGNAGCGTTCTTCCGCGTGATCAGTTCGTGGGAACGCAGGCATCTGTTGCTGCACGTCTAAGGACGGCATTCGAAGACTGCAATCAGGAGAGCAAGATGACATACAGAATCGGCGAAGTGGCCTATGTGCAACCTCAGCAGGCGCCGAGCGCGAAAATCGCCGCGCCGCGCAGCACCGCGGAATATCGCGCGATGGATGCGGCGCACCACCTGCACCCGTTCTCGGACATGGGTGCGCTGAACCGCGCGGGCAGCCGCGTGATCGTCAAGGCGGACGGCGTCTATCTCTGGGATTCGGACGGCAACCGGATCATCGACGGGATGGCGGGGCTATGGTGCGTCAACGTCGGCTACGGCCGCGCCGAACTGATCGACGCGGGCAGCCGCCAGCTGCGCGAACTGCCGTTCTACAACACCTTCTTCAAGACCACCCATCCGCCCGTGATCGAACTGTCGGCGCTGCTGGCCGAGATCGCGCCCGCGCCGTTCAATCATTTCTTCTACTGCAACAGCGGCTCGGAAGGCAACGACACCGTGCTGCGCATCGTCCACCAGTACTGGCGCACCCAGAACCGGCCGCAGAAGAAATACGTGATCTCGCGCCGCAACGGCTATCACGGCTCGACCATCGCGGGCGGCACGCTCGGCGGCATGGACTACATGCACGAGCAGATGCCGTCGCAGGTCGAGCACATCGTCCATCTCGACCAGCCCTATTTCTTCGGCGAGGCGCCCGCCGGGATGACCCCCGAGGCATTCGGCCTCGAACGCGCGCGCCAGCTGGAGACGAAGATTCTCGAGCTGGGCGCGGACAACGTGGCCGCGTTCATCGGCGAGCCGTTCCAGGGCGCGGGCGGCGTGATCTTCCCGCCGTCGACCTACTGGCCGGAGATCGAGCGGATCTGCCGCCAGTACGACGTGCTGCTGGCCGCCGACGAGGTGATCGGCGGCTTCGGCCGCACGGGCGAATGGTTCGCGCATCAGCATTTCGGTTTCGAGCCGGACCTGATGACGCTGGCGAAGGGGCTGACGAGCGGTTACGTGCCGATGGGCGCGGTGGCGATGCACGACCGGATCGCGCAGGCGCTGATCGCGCACGGCGAGTTCAATCACGGGATGACCTATTCCGGGCATCCGGTGGCGGCGGCGGTGGCGGTGGCGAACCTGAAGGTGCTGCGCGACGGCGGGGTGGTGGAGCGGGTGAAGCGCGACATCGGGCCGTACTTCCAGCAGGCGCTGCGCGACGCGCTGGGCGATCACCCGCTGGTGGGCGAGATCGCGGGCGCGGGGCTGGTGGCGGGCGTGCAGCTGGCGCAGGACCGGGCGACGCGGCGGCGTTTCGCGAACGGCGGCGAGGTCGGCACGCTGTGCCGGGACCACTGTTTCAACGGCAACCTGGTGATGCGCGCGAGCGGCGACCGGATGCTGCTGTCGCCGCCGCTCGTGATCACCCGGACGGAAGTCGACGAGATCGTCGCGAAAGCGAAGCACGCGTTCGACGCCACGGCCGAGCAATTGGGCATTTCGTAATCGCGAGGCCGCCGGCGTGGGACGCTTGGCGCCGGCGGCCAGCACGAACAGGATCACACCATGAGCGAGAAATCCCTTCGACATCACGTGTTGCACACCCTCTCGAGCGCTGCGCTGCTGGCCGTCGCGCTGTCCGTTCCCGGCGCGCAGGCGGCCGAAAAGCAGCTCAATCTCTACAACTGGTCCGACTACATCGCGAAGGGCACGATTCCGGGCTTCGAGAAGCTGACCGGCGTCAAGGTCCGCTACGACAACTACGACAGCGACGATACGCTGCAGGCGAAGATGCTGTCGGGCAGCACCGGCTACGACGTCGTCGTGCCGACCTCCAATACGATGGCCAAGCAGATCGAGGCGGGCGTCTATCAGAAGCTCGACAAATCGAAGCTGCCGAACCTCGCCAATCTCGATCCCGTGCTGATGAAGATGCTGGCGGATGTCGACCCCGGCAACCAGTACGGCGTGCCGTGGGCGTTCGGCACGACGGGCATCGGCTACAACGCGCAGGCGGTACAGAAGGCGCTCGGCGCCCACGCGCCGGTCGACAGCTGGGCGCTGGTGTTCGATCCCGCGCACATGGAAAAACTGAAGAGCTGCGGCGTGTCGTTTCTCGATCAGGCCTCCGACGTGTTCGCGGCGACGTTGCAGTACATGGGCAAGAATCCGAACAGCACCGATCCGGCCGACTATCGTGCAGCCTACGAGGTGCTGAAGAAAGTCCGGCCGTACATCACCCAGTTCAACTCGTCGGGCTATATCAACGATCTGGTCAACAAGGACGTTTGCGTCGCGCTCGGCTGGTCGGGCGACGTCGGCATCGCGAAGCGTCGCGCGAAGGAGGCGAAGCGTCCGTACGACATCCGTTTCTCCAATGCGAAGGAGGGCGGCATTCTGTGGTTCGACGTGATGGTCGTGCCGAGGGACGCGCCGCATCCGGAAGCCGCGCTGCAATGGATCAACTATGTGTCGAATCCGCAGGTGAACGCGGCCATCACGAACGAAGTGTTCTATCCGTCGGCCAATCGTGCGGCACGCCCGTTCGTGACGCCCGCGATCGCGCAGGACCAGGCGGTGTATCCGACCGATGCCGAATTGTCCCGGATGTCGCTGCAGAAGCCGCTGCCGATCGTCATCGTGAAGCTGGAGAACCGGCTGTGGTCGCAGTTGAAGGCAGGCCGTTGAATTGACGCCGCGAGGCAGGCGTCGCGCGACGCCTGCCCGCCAACCATGACGAGACCGCGCGGGTCGGGCAACGAATGAAGCGCCCGCCGGCGGGGCGAAGTTTCCGATCGTAGTCCGCTGTCTGCGAAACGCGTTGCGCGCTTCGCATGGGAGCGCTCACGCCTGCGATTCGTAACGAGAGGGTGATGCCATGAACCAGAACCAGGTTTCCCACGACGATGCGCGCCGCGCGCCGTCATCCGCGCCGCACGCGCAGCCTAAGTCTTTCGTGCGGATCGAGCAGGTGGTGAAGAAATTCGGCGACAGCGTCGCGGTCGATCACGTCGATCTGACGATCGAGAAGAACGAGCTGTTCGCGCTGCTCGGCAGCTCGGGCTGCGGCAAGTCGACGCTGCTACGGATGCTGGCCGGCTTCGAGACGGTGACGTCGGGACGGATCCTGGTCGACGGCGAGGATCTGGCGGCGCTGCCGCCATACAAGCGGCCGGTCAACATGATGTTTCAGTCGTATGCGCTGTTTCCGCACATGACGGCGGAAGCGAACGTCGCGTTCGGTCTCAAGCAGGAGCGGGTGCCGAAGGCGGAGCTGCGCGAACGGGTTGCCGATGTGCTCGCGCTCGTGCAGATGGGCAAGTACGCGCAGCGCAAGCCGCATCAGCTGTCGGGCGGGCAACAGCAGCGCGTCGCGCTTGCGCGTTCGCTGGTCAAGCGGCCGAAGCTGCTGCTGCTCGACGAGCCGATGTCGGCGCTCGACAAGAAGATCCGCCAGAAGACTCAGCTCGAACTGGTCAACATCATCGAGAAGGTCGACGTCACTTGCGTGATGGTGACCCACGACCAGGAGGAGGCGATGACGATGGCGAACCGGCTTGCGGTGATGAGCGAAGGCCGGATCGTGCAGATCGGCACGCCGGGCGAAGTCTACGAGTATCCGAACAGCCGCTTTTCCGCGGAGTTCATCGGCTCGACCAACCTGTTCGAGGGCACGCTGGTCGAGGACGAGCCCGATTACATTTTTGTCGAGAGCGACGCGCTCGACGCCCGCATCCACGTGAGCCACGGCGTGACGGGGCCGCTCGGGATGCCGGTCGGCATCTCGGTGCGGCCGGAGCATGTCGCGCTGTCGCGCGAGCGGCCGGCGTCGCCGCACAACTGGGCGAAGGGCGTCGTCGCCGACATCGCGTACATGGGCAGCTACTCGCTGTATCACGTGCGTTTGCCGAGCGGCAAGACGGTGGTGTCGAACGTGTCGAGCGCGCAGATGGCGCAGACCGGCCTTCCCGATTATGACGACGACGTGTTCGTCTCCTGGCTGCCGACCAGCGGCGTGGTACTGACCCAATGAAAACGTCCACCTCCCCGACCCTGCGCGGCCTGCCCGGCGGCGTGCACGACCCGGCGCGCGGCGTCGCGCGGCGCTTCATCGCGCGCTGGCTGCCGTCCGGCCGCTCGTTCGCGATCGGCGTGCCGTTCCTGTGGCTCACCGTGTTCTTCGCGGTGCCGTTCGTGCTGGTGCTGAAGATCAGCTTCGCCGACCTGCGCATCGGCATTCCGCCGTATACCGAACTGGCCGCGATGAAGGACGGCGCGATCAATTTCACGGTGCAGCTGAGCCATTACGCGTTCCTGCTCGAGGACAGCCTGTATTTCGCCACCTACGTCAGTTCGCTGAAGATGGCAGCGGTGTCGACGGTGTTCTGTCTGCTGATCGGTTATCCGGTCGCATACTGCATCGCGCGTACGTCGCCCGGCACGCGCAACCTGTTGATGATGGCCGTGATGCTGCCGTTCTGGACCTCGTTCCTGATCCGCGTGTACGCGTGGATCGGCATCCTGAAGGACGACGGTCTGCTGAACCGCGCGCTGATCGGGCTGGGGCTGATCCACGAGCCGATCCGGCTGTATCACACGGATTTCGGCGTCTACATCGGCATGGTGTATTCATATCTGCCGTTCATGGTGATGCCGCTTTACGCGCACCTGGTGAAGATGGATCTGTCGCTGATCGAGGCGGCCTACGATCTCGGCGCGAAGCCATGGACCGTGTTCACGCGGATCACGCTGCCGCTGTCGAGGAACGGGATCATCGCGGGCAGCCTGCTGGTGTTCATCCCGGCGGTGGGCGAGTACGTGATTCCCGAACTGCTCGGCGGCGCGGACACGCTGATGATCGGCCGCGTGATGTGGAATGAATTCTTCAACAACATGGACTGGCCGATGGCGTCCGCCGTCACGGTCGCGATGGTGCTGCTGCTGCTTGTGCCGATGGCTGTGTTCCAGTACTACCAGGTGAAAGAGCAGGAGGGCGTGCGATGATCAAGCCGAACAGGGCGATTACGGTGAGCGTGCTGACGGGCGGCTTTCTGTTTCTGTACATCCCGATCATCAGCCTCATCGTGTATTCGTTCAACGAGTCGAAGCTGGTGACGGTGTGGTCGGGCTTCTCGTTCAAATGGTATGCGGCGCTGCTGAAGGACGACGAGTTGCTGAGTGCCGCCTGGCTGTCGCTGAAGATCGCCGTGCTGACCGCGTGCACGTCGGTCGTGATCGGCACCTGGGCGGGCTTTGTGCTCGCGCGCTTCGGCCGCTTCAAGGGGTTCACGCTGTTCAGCGGGATGATCAACGCGCCGCTCGTGATCCCCGAAGTGATCCAGGGGATTTCGCTGCTGCTGTTGTTCGTCGCGATGGAGCAGTTGCTCGGCTGGCCGGCCGGCCGCGGCACGCTGACGATCTGGATCGGTCACATGATGCTGTGCGTGTCGTATGTCGCGATCGTCGTGCAGTCGCGCGTGCGGGAGTTGAATCGCTCGCTCGAGGAGGCCGCGCTCGATCTCGGCGCGGCGCCGCTCAAGGTATTCTTCGTGATCACGCTGCCGCTGATCTCGCAGGCGCTGCTCGCGGGCTGGCTGCTGTCGTTCACGCTGTCGATCGACGACCTGGTGTTGTCGGCGTTCCTGTCCGGCCCCGGTTCGACGACCTTGCCGCTGCTGGTGTTTTCTCGCGTGCGGCTGGGCCTGAATCCGGAAATGAACGCGCTCGCGACGATCTTCATCGTGCTGGTGACGATCGGCGTGATCGCGGTGAACATGCTGATCCTCGCGCGTGAGCGCAAGCGGCTGCGCGACATGCAGGCGGCGCTCGCCGCGCCGCCGCCCGACGAACCGCGCAGCCCCGGCGGTCCGCGCCGCGCGGCCGACGCAGGCTTCGGCGTGCGCGGCTCGGCTCCCTCCCTGTAACGATGGCGAACGCTATGCTCGACTTTGCTCATCAACCGCATGCCGCGTCGTACTACGCGGCCAGCGCCAACGATTCGACCCGGCATCCGCCGCTCGACGGCTCGATCGCGGTGGACGTGTGCGTGATCGGGGCGGGACTCACCGGGCTGTCGGCCGCGTTGAATCTCGCCGAGCGCGGCTATTCGGTGGCCGTGCTCGAAGCGTCGAGGGTCGGCTGGGCGGCGAGCGGGCGCAACGGCGGCCAGTTGATCGGCGGCTACGCGTGCGAGATCGATACGTTTGCCGCGCAGATGCCGCCCGAGGACGTGCGGCGCATCTGGGACATGGGGCTCGAATCGGTCGAGATCGTCAGGGAACGGGTCGCGAAGCACCGGATCGATTGCGATTTGACGTTCGGTTATCTGACCGCCGCGAACAAGCCGCGCGACGCCGCCGCGTTGCGCGCCTGGTGCGACGAGGCGGCATCGCGCTACGACTATCACGCGTATCGCTATGTCGAGCAGCACGACCTGCCGCGCTACGTCGATTCGGCGCGCTACGTGGGCGGACTGTTCGATGCGGACAGCGGCCACCTGCATCCGCTTAATTACACGTTGGGTCTTGCGCGGGCGGCGCGCGAGGCGGGGGCGTCGATTTTCGAGGAGACCTGTGCGCTGTCGTTCGAGAAGGCGAACGGCCGCTATCGGGTCGTCACGGAGCGTGGCGAGGTCGCCGCGGGCCAGGTCGTGCTCGCATGCAATGCGTATCTCGGCCGCCTCGCGCCCCGGCTCGCGCGCAAGATCATGCCGGTCGGTACCTACGTGATCGCGACCGAGCCGCTCGGCGCGGAGCGCGCGCGGGCGTTGATGCCGGCGGACGCGGCGATCTGCGACAGCGCGTTCGTGCTCGACTACTTTCGTCGCTCGAAGGATCACCGCGTGCTGTGGGGCGGCAAGGTCAGCTATTCGAAGCTGGCGCCTCGCGATCTCGCGAAGGCCATGCGCCACGACATGCTGAAGACTTTTCCGCAGTTGGCCGACGCCAAGGTCGACTATGCGTGGGGCGGGTTCGTCGACATCACGATGAACCGTGCGCCGCACTTCGGGCGGCTCGAGCCGGACGTGTATTTCGCGCAGGGATTTTCCGGACATGGGGTGAATGTCACGGGGCTCGCCGGCAAGCTGATCGCCGAGGCGATCGATGCGCAGGCCGCCCGCTTCGACCTGTTCGGCAAGCTCCGGCATCGCGATTTCCCGGGCGGCGACTGGCTGCGCACCCCTGCGCTGGTGCTCGCGATGGCCTGGTATCGGATGAAAGATGCGCTATAACGTTCGAAGGAGTACGCGCGATCTTCACTAAATTTAACAGTGGGGGTCGCGCGGCGGCGCTATGGTGTCGGGATCGGTCGTCCGGTGGTTGGGGGACGATTTGGCCGGCAACATTTTTTCAAGGAGCAGCGATGACCAGGATCTTGCGGGCGCTTTGCGTGGCGGGCGGTGTCGCGCTGGTGGCGGGGTGCGCGACACAAGGGACGCCGTACCAGGACATGTCGGCGTCGATCCCGACGCTCGATGCCGAACACGGCCGGCTGTACTTCTTCCGCGAGACGAGTGCGCTCGGCGCCGCGAGCGGCGCGCAGGTGAAGATCAACGACCAGCCGGTCGGGGCGATGCCGATGGGCGGGTTCTTCTATGTCGACGAACCGGCGGGCGAGTACACGATCACGACGTCGAGCGAGCCGGACAAGCCGTTGAAGGTCGTGCTGGACGGCGGCGACACCCGGTATGTGCGGATGAGCGTGCCGTTCTCGGTGATTGCCGGACCGTTGACGCCGACGCTCGAGAAGGAGCCGGAGAAGGCGCGGCAGGTGGTCGAGACGCTGAAATATGTCGGCGCGGCGCCGGCCGCTGCGGTGGGGAAGAGCGCGGCGTCGCAGTGAGGGAGGGGGCGCGTTATCGTCGTGCCGCGCTCGGTCGCGCTCCTTGCCGTTGTCTTTTGATTCGAGGCAAAACTCTTCACGTTGCGCATGTACAGGAAGCACAACCCGAAGCCCCGGCTCCGGCGGTTGTCGGTCAGGCGAGGTCGCCAGTTCGCGATCTCGTCATTATCGGTATCGCGCACGCTGGCGTACCGGTAACGAGGTAAGGTTGACGGTCCGTGGTCAGGTTCGGCTTTCCGTGCCGTGCGTCGACGTCTCACCTGATGTACGCTCGGCTTCTGATTGAACGATAAAGCTGCACCTTTCGAACCAGCCACTTCGCAAACGTAGCAATTTGCCTCTTGCGATAGCGTGGGTCGTTGACGCTCGGTTTCATGGCGGGCTACTTGCTGGCGGACTTCGACAATCTGGCGCGACGGCTGCAAGCGCAGCCGGGTCGCGCGCGCATAACCGAGCCCTCTCTCGCGCACCCTCTGCGTTTGGCAAGGTCGGTTTCTCGCCGGCCTTTCTTGTTTCCGCCCGGGAATCAGGCGCCGTTCCAGCGTTTTGCCGCGATCGCGACGCGTTCGCCCAGCACTTCGGCCGTTTTTCGATCGCTCTCGAGAATCGCATCCCCGCCCTGATCCGCATTTGCCTGCGCCATTGCACCGAGGAACGAACCAAGCCTGTTCAGATCGTCGACCGACCCCGTGCTGCTGTTGTTGCCGGGCATCAAGCCGAGGCTGACCCAGAGCATCTGATGTTGGGCCGCGAAGACGGAGAGCTGCTGCAGCGTCGCAAGCTTGTCGCCGCTTTGCGAAGCCGACACGGTGAAGCCGGCCGCGAGCTTGTCGCGCCACTTGCCCCAGTACTTCGACGACGCATCCATGAAGCCCTTGAACTGCGCGGAGGCGCTGCCCATGTAGGTCGGCGAACCGAAGATGATCGCCTTCGCATCCTGTTCCAGGTACGTCCAGTGCTCGTCGATCGCATCGACCGGAATCAGCTTGACCGACACACCGTCGACTTTCTCGACACCACGCGCGACGGCTTCCGCAATGACAGCCGCATGGCCGTAGCCACTATGAAAAACCACAGCGATTTCAGACATGAAAAACTCCTTATAGGGTTGAATCGAACATGAACTGTTACTGAAATGGTAACATATAAATTCGCACGATCACGTGTTAACGATAATTCCGCCAGTGACACACTTGAACCCCTATCCGGGAAATTTGCTCGTTCCTCGTCGGCGGCAATCGCTGGTTCGGGATCGATCCGGCCAGGACATCCGGCGCAAGCAATTCCGCCCGCAGGTCTGCCCGGTGCATGCCCGGGAGTGCATTCAAAAACTATTGGCAGGGCATCCAATCACGCTATAGCTGCTGTCTTTCGCGGTGCAGCATCAAGCGAAACGTGCCCAGGTGGCGGAATGGGTAGACGCACTAGGTTCAGGTCCTGGCGGTGGCAACATCGTGTTGGTTCGAGTCCTCTCCTGGGCACCATTTAGAGTCGCTAACACAACCTGGACATCAAGCCATGAACACCATATCCCGGCGGGATGTCGAGACGAAAAATCAGTAACGCATTGTGGGCAGCGCTGGAGCCATTGATTCCTGTATTCGAACCATCGCCCAAAGGCGGTCGCCGACGTACGGTCGACGACCGCGCAGCATTGAACGGCATCCGGTATGTCCTGCAAACGGGTATTCCGTGGGAAGACCTGCCGCAGGAGCTTGGTTTGGGTAGAGGGATGACATGCTGGTGACGACTACGGGATTGGCAGGCAGCGGGTGTGTGGGAGCAACTGCATCTGGCGATGCTTCGTCGATTGCGTGAGCATGACCCGATTGATTGGGAGCGGGCGGAGTCTTGACGCCGCCAGTGTTCGGGCGACCGGAGCACTCGGCTAGCTGCCCTTGAATTCGCAATGACGCGACCGATCGCAGTGGGTCGATCACGGTCCTTGATGAAGCGGCGGCGAAGCAATCTTAGACCTGAGCTGACGCTGACTGACAGATCAGGTCTCGAGTGACGCATGTGCAGTGTCAGGGCATCCCGTTAGCGCGGGAGATGCGAACGAAAAAAAGCCCTGCGAGTGCAGGGCTTTTTCTTTGCCTAGTGGCTTTGCGCTGGCGCCAGAGAGAACTGCTCGATCCAGCGTTGAACGCGTCGCCACAAGCGGCGAATCTTTGGTGGGCGGTACTGGGATCGAACCAGTGACCCCTGCCGTGTGAAGGCAGTGCTCTACCGCTGAGCTAACCGCCCAAAGAGCCTTGAATTATGTCAGAGCTTGATTGGCTCGTAAAGCACTTTTTAGGACATATTCATCGTGGCGGGTACGAACCGTGCTGTAGCGCGATCCGAGGCGTGATTCTACAGTCAATCCGGCACTTTTATCCAGGATTATTTACGTGGGCAACGCAAGGCGCCGGGGTGGGGCGGCTTCTGGACGAGCCCTGAATACGCTCTCCGCGAAGCATGTGGTCCGACGCTTGCCACGACACTGCGCGATCGCCTACGCGCGCTACGGCAACGACACGCTTCGGACATGTCACCGAACGGCGTTCGGCAGATTCCCGATCGCCGCGCGCAAATATTGCGCGAACCGTTCGGCAACAGGCTCCACCGCCCCCGCGCGCCGCAACTGCAGCGTATGCGATTCGAGCGCGTTGTCCCGCAGCGGCCGGTAGCATAGCCGCTCGTTGCGCACCTGCTGCAGCACGCGCGGCACGAGCGCGACGCCCATCTCGAATTCCACCATCGACAGTACCGTCTGCCATAGCCGTGCCTCGTGACGGATCAGCGGGCTGAAGCCGGCGCTCACGCACTGCGCGATGATCAGATCGTGATAGTGCGGCGCCGCGTCGCGCGGAAACAGGATGAACGGTTCCTTCGCGAGCGCGGCGAGCGCGATGCGCTTGCCGCGCGCGAGCGGATGCGCGGCGGGCAGGCAGCACAGGAACGGTTCGGAGAAGATCGTCTCGGCCGCGATGTCGGGCGGAAAGCTGCCCCAGTGCGCGTAGCCGAGATCGATCTGCGCACGCGTCATCGCTTGCACCTGCTCGTGCGTGTTCATTTCCTTCAGCACGATCTCGACGGTCGGGTAATCCGCGCCGAACTGCCGGACCGCCTGCGGCAGACCGCGATACAGCATCGAATTGACGAAGCCGATCCGCAGCCGTCCCGCCAGCCCCGACGCCGACCGGATCGTCAGCCGCCGCGCTTCGTCCGCCTGCAGCAGCAGCCGGCGCGCTTCGCCGAGCAGCACCTCGCCCGCATTGGTCAGCGCAACCGACTTGCTGGTGCGGGCGAACAGCTGCACGCCCAGCGTGTCCTCGAATTTGCGGATGTCGAAGCTCAGCGCGGGCTGCGAAATGAACAGCCGTTTCGCCGCGCGGCCGAAGTGCAATTCCTCGGCGACCGCCACGAAATAGCGCAACTGCTTGAGGTCCATGGCGTCTCCTGTCGCATCTATCGATAAGATTTATTTATCGTACTTGATAAATCGTGTATTGGACGATTATCGATCTCGCTCCTACGCTGATGGGAACAGGAGACGAGCCATGCACGATCACGCCGAAGCGTCCGCCACGGGCGCCGCCAATATCCCCGACAGCCGGGGCATCAACTTCTTCACGAGCGATCCCGATCTCGCCGCGCTGCTGCGGCTTCATCTGGGCGACGCGCCATACCGGCGCATCGAGCCGGAACTGGACGCGCTCGGCCTGCGCGCGTCCAGCGAACTCGACCGCTGGGCGTCCCGCGCGGACCGGAACCCGCCGCAACTCCAGCATCGCACCCGGCGCGGCGAGCCGCTGCAGCACATCGACAAGCATCCCGACTACGTGGCGCTCGAGCGTGTCGCCTATGCCGAGCTGGGGCTCGCGTCCATGAGTCACCGCGCGGATCCGCCGCCGCCGCTCGTCAAGTACGCGCTGACCTTCCTGTTCGTCCAGGCCGAATTCGGTCTGTGCTGTCCGGTCAGCATGACCGACTCGCTGACCCGCACGCTGCGCCGCTTCGGGTCTCCCGGTCTGGTCGAGCGCTTCCTGCCGCTGCTGGCGTCGCGCGATTTCGACGTGCTGTATCAGGGCGCGATGTTCATGACGGAGCAGGCGGCGGGGTCCGACGTCGCCCGCATCGCGACGCGCGCGGTGCGCGGCCCCGCGACGGACGGCGGTGCGAACTGGCGGTTGTACGGCGACAAATGGTTCTGCTCCAACGCCGACGCCGATCTCGCGATGGTGCTCGCGCGTCCGGACGATGCGTCGCCCGGTATCAAGGGACTCGCGCTGTTTCTGCTGCCGAAGACCTTGCCCGACGGCTCGCGCAATCACTACCGGATCATCCGGCTCAAGGACAAGCTCGGCAGCCGTTCGATGGCAAGCGGCGAGATCTCGCTCGAAGGCGCGCACGCGCATCTGATCGGCGAGGTCGGCCGAGGCTTCCAGCAGATGGCGGACATGATCAACATGTCGCGGCTGTCGAACGGCGTGCGCGCGGCAGGCTTGATGCGCCGCGCGATGACGGAGGCGTTGCACGTCGCGCGGCATCGCGAAGCATTCGGCCGCAAGTTGGTCGACATGCCGCTGATGCAGCGGCAGTTGCTGAAGATGCTGGTGCCCGCCGAGCAGGCGCGGTCGATGTTCATGCGGATCGCGCTGCTGCTGGCGCAGGCGGACGCGGGCGACGAATCGGCCGCGCGCTGCGTGCGGATCCTCACGCCGCTGATCAAGTTTCGCGCGTGTCGCGATGCGCGCCGGGTCGCGGGCGATGCGATGGAGGTGCGCGGCGGCACCGGCTACATCGAGGAATGGAGCGACGCGCGGGTGGTGCGCGACGCGCATCTCGGCTCGATCTGGGAAGGGACGAGCAACATCGTCGCGCTGGACATCGCCCGCGCCGTGAAGCGCGAACAGGCACTCGGGCCGCTGCGCGCCTTCTTGCGGGAGACGCTCGCGGGCGCGGCGCTGCCGGATTCGAGTGCGGCCGCGTTCGCACACGCATTGGCGCGCGTGTGCGACACGATGTCTGCGGTCGCCGAGCAGGGCGACGATGCGCAGGTTCGACAGGCCGGCTCGGCGCTGTATCACGTCACGACGGCGATCCTGATGGCGAGCGAGGGCATGCGGCTGGCACCGGATTACCGGCGTCTCGCGCTCGCGCATCTGGTGCTGCGCCACAAGCTGCTGCCCGTCGATCCGCTCGCGTTGCGCGAGCATGCGGACGATGCCGACGCGTTCGCCGCGCTGCTGAACGACCGGCCGGTTTCGCTGCAAGCGGCGATGCGGCTCGCCGGTGGCGCGGGAGCGGCGGCATGAGCGGCGCGGCGCACATGCCGGGCGCGCTGGCCGGCGTGACGGTGCTCGACCTGAGCCGCGTGCTGGGCGGCCCGTACTGTACGCAGGCGCTGGCCGACCACGGCGCCGACGTGATCAAGCTCGAACCGCCCGTGGGCGACGAGACGCGCGGCTGGGGGCCGCCGTTCTTCGACGATGCGGCGTGGTACTTCACCGGCGTCAATCGAAACAAGCGGGGCATCGCGGTCGATCTGTCGTGCGACGCCGGCCGCGAGATCCTGTGGCGCCTGCTGGAAAACACCGACGTGCTCGTCGAGAACTTCAAACCCGGCACGCTCGCGCGCTGGGGCATGGACTATGCGCGCGACCTGCAGCCGCGATTTCCCCGGCTGATCCATTGTGCGATCACGGGCTTCGGGCCGGACGGCCCGCTCGGCGGGCTGCCGGGCTACGACGCGGTGATCCAGGCGATGGCGGGGCTCATGAGCGTCAACGGCGAACCCGACGGCGCGGCCACGCGCATCGGCCTGCCGATCGTCGACATGGTCACGGGGCTCAACGCGCTAGCCGGCATCCTGCTCGCGCTCGCGGAGCGCGAGCGCAGCGGCGCGGGCCAATCGATCGATATCGCGCTGTACGACTGCGGCGTGTCGCTGCTGCATCCGCATCTGCCGAATCATTTCGGCTCGGGCCGGGTGCCGGCACGCAGCGGCAACGCGCATCCGAACATCGCGCCGTACGACAGCTACCGCACCGCTAGCGTGCCGATCTTCATCGCGGTCGGCAACGACCGGCAGTTCGCGCGGCTGTGCGCGTACCTGGGCGCGCCCGAGCTGGCCGCCGATACGCGCTTCATCGACAACCGCAGCCGCTGCGCGCACCGCGCCGAACTCAAGGCCGCGCTGGAGGCCCGCTTCGCCGCGCACGAATGCGATGCGCTCGCGCGCGCATTGATGGCGCAAGGGGTGCCGTGCGGACCGGTGCAGACGATCGACGTGGTGGCCCGTCATCCGCATACGTTGCACCGGGAACTGGTGGTCGAACTCGGCCGCTACCGCGGCACGGCCTCGCCGATCCGGCTGTCGCGCACGCCCGCGACCTACCGCAGCGCGCCGCCCGGGCTCGGCCGCGATACGCGCGCGGTGCTCGACGCGCTCGGCATCGACGCCGGCACGCAGCAGCGGCTGTTCGATGCGGGCGTGCTGATCGAACCCGCCGCCGATGGATGACGGCACCGCCGGCCGGCGGCATACCGGCCAACCCGGTCAAGGCGCGCGTCAGTCGCGCCATCGACGACAGACACGGAGACACGGATGAACCCTCAGCACGACCTTGCCAAGCCGGGCCGCCAGCCCGGCCGCGCGGCCCTGGCCGCGTTCGTCGGCACGACGATCGAATGGTACGACTTCTATATCTACGGTACGGCCGCGGCGCTCGCGTTCGGCAAGGTGTTCTTCTCGCCGACGATGAACCCGGGCATCGCGACCTTGCTGGCATTCGTCACGTTCTGGGCGGGGTTCGTCGCGCGGCCGCTGGGCGGCATCGTGTTCGGCCACCTGGGCGATCGCGTCGGCCGCAAGCAGGCGCTCGTCATCACGCTCGTGATGATGGGGCTCGCGACCACGGGGATCGGCCTGCTGCCCGGTTATGCGCAGATCGGCGCGTGGGCGCCGGCGGGACTCGTGCTGCTGCGGCTGCTGCAAGGGATCGCGGTGGGCGGCGAGTGGGGCGGCGCGGTGCTGATCGCGAGCGAGAGCGCACCCAAGCACAAGAGCATCCTGTACGCGGCGTTCGCGCAGCAGGGCGCGCCGGCCGGCAACCTGATGGCGACGGGCGCGTTCTTCGCGCTCAGCGCGCTGCCGGCGCCCGATTTCATCCAGTGGGGCTGGCGGATTCCGTTCGTGCTGTCGGCGGTGCTCGTGATCGTCGGCATGGTGATCCGGCTGAAGCTCGAGGAGTCCGGCGACATGCAGCGCGTGCTGCGGCGGAACAGGACGGTGAAGCTGCCGCTCGCGGAGGTGCTGCGCGACCACTGGCCGGTCGTGCTGCTCGCGGCCGGCGCGCTGCCCGTGATCCACGTCACGTACTTTCGCAGCACGTTCGCGCTGTCGTGGGCGACCCGCGAGTTGGGCTATGCGCAGAACACCTTCCTCGGCATGCTCGCGATGTCGCTGGTCGTGCAGTTCTGCGCGCAGCCGGTCGGCGCCTGGCTCGTGTCGAGGATCGACATGCGTCGCGCGATGTGCATGATCCTGATTCCGGAACTCGTGCTGATGCCGGCGATGTTCTACGCGATCGAAACGCGCGCGTACTGGCCGGCGGTGCTGGGGATGTGCCTGTCGACGATTCCGTCGGCGATGTTCTACGGCGCGGTCGGCGGGATGCTCGCGCGCGCGTTCCCGGCCAATGTCCGCTATACGGGGCTGTCGCTGTCGTATCAGCTCTGCTCGCTGCTGATCGGCGGCGGGACGCCGGTGCTCGCGCAGGCGATCCTCAACGCGACGGGCAGCATCGCCGGCGTGGCGCTTGCGTCCGCGCTGTACGCGTGCATCTCGCTCGTCTGCATGCTGATGCTGCTGAAACGCACCGGGTATCGCGCGAGCGAGCTGTCGACGGCGGAGCGGGCCGATGAAGAGGAGAGCGGCCCGGCGGAACCGGACCGGGGTGACACAGTCGCGCCGGCATTGAAACCGGGCTGAGCGGCGGTACCGGCGGCGCGATGAGGCCGGGCCGGCGAAGGGGGCTCCCGGCGCGATGCGCGCCCGGAGCCGGGGCGTGAATTCAGTTCTGCGTGGGCGGCACGTAGCCGGTTGCCTGGTCGGCGCCGTCGCCGAAGAAATACTTCTCGGTCTGTTTCACCAGATACTGGCGCGCGCGCGGGTCGGCCATGTTCAGGCGGTTTTCATTGATCAGCATCGTCTGCTGCTTCAGCCAGCCTTGCCACGCTTCCTTCGAGACGCTTTCATAGATGCGCTTGCCGAGTTCGCCCGGCAGCGGCGGGAAATCGAGTCCCTCGGCTTCCTTGCCGAGCTTCGCGCATTGAATCATACGGGCCATCGTGTACTTCTCCTGTAATCGGACTTGGGGGAGGGCGGGCGCTTGGCGACGCTCAGAGCTGCTTCATCAGCACGAGCGACTTGCGCTGCCAGTTATAGAGTTTGCGGCGGTCTTCCGGCAGGTCGTCGACCGTGGCCTTGACGAAGCCGCGCTTCAGGAACCAGTGCTCGGTGCGGGTCGTCAGCACGAAGATGTGCGTGAGGCCGCGCGCGCGGGCTCGCTGCTCGACCCGCTTGAGGAGCCGCTCGCCGTCGCCGGAACCCTGCGCTTCGGGCGCCACGGTCAGGCAGGCCATCTCGCCGATCTTCTCGAGCGGGTACGGATACAGCGCCGCGCAGCCGAACAGCACGCCATCGTGCTCGATCACCGAGAAGTGATCGATGTCGCGCTCGAGCTGGTGGCGGCCGCGCCGCACCAGCGTGCCGTCCGTCTCGAGCGGCTCGATCAGGGTCAGGATGCCGCCGACGTCGTCCGGCGTCGCCTCGCGCAGGCTCTCGAGGTTCTCGTACGAGATCATCGTGCCGACGCCGTCGTGCAGGAACAGTTCGAGCAGCATGCTGCCGTCGAGCGATTGCGGAATCAGGTGGGCCCGGGTCACGCCGCCGCGGCAGGCGCGGATCGCGTGCTTCATGAAGAACGCCTCGTCGCCCTGCAGGTCGCCGGAATCGAGCAGGTCGGCCGCCGCATCGAGCGACATTTCGCGGACCAGTTCGCCGGCTTCGTCGACGATGCCGGGGGTTTCGGTCAGGAAAATGATCTTGTCGGCGCGCAGCGCGATGGCCGCCGCCGAGGCGACGTCTTCCATCGACAGGTTGAACGCCTCGCCGGTCGGCGAGAAGCCGAGCGGCGACAGCAGCACGAGCTTGCGGCTCGCGAGGGAATGGCGGATCGACTCGGCGTCGATCTTCCTCACGATGCCCGTGTGCGCGAAATCCACGCCGTCGAGGATCCCGACCGGCCGTGCGGTCACGAAGTTGCCGGACACGACGCTGATGTGCGCGTGCGCCATCGGCGTGTTCGGCAAGCCCTGGCTGATCGCCGCCTCGATATCGAGCCGCACTTCGCCGGCCGCTTCCTTCGCCGATTCGAGCGCGCGCGCATCGGTGATTCGCAGGCCGTGCGAGAACGCCGACTCGACGCCGTGCAGGCTCAGCTGTTCCTCGACCTGTGGCCGCGAGCCGTGAACCAGCACGATCTGGATCCCCATCGCCTGCAGCAGCGCGATGTCGGCCACCAGCGCGTTGAGGAGCCCCTGCTGCACGACCTCGCCGCCGAATCCGACGACGAACGTGCTGTTGCGGAACCGGTGAATATAGGGCGCGACGGAGCGCATCCAGTCGACGAACTGCGCATGGCCGGCGACGATGTCGCCGTCGGGCTGGGCGTTCGCGGCGCCTGCCTGGGCGGTGGGGAGGTCGGTTTGGGAATTCATGGCCGGGATTATAATGCGCCCCCATGTCGAATGTACCTAAAAGCCCCGCACAAAAGCGGGCAGACGCGCCGGGGGGCCATCGCCCGGACGGTGCGCCGGATCCGCGCGCGCCGCAACCCGATCCGGCGGCGCCGGCCGCCGCCGAACGCGCGCGCGCGGCCCGCCGCGAAACCGGGCCGCGCGCCGCCCGTGCGCCGGTCGTCCCGAACCCCGTTCCGCCGATCACGTTTCCCGAAGCTCTGCCGGTATCCGGCAAGCGCGATGAGATCGCGCGCGCGATCGCCGCGCATCAGGTCGTGATCGTCTGCGGCGAAACCGGCTCGGGCAAGACCACGCAACTGCCGAAAATCTGTCTGTCGCTGGGCCGGGGCCTCGGCGCGGGCGGCCGCGGCCTGATCGGCCACACGCAGCCGCGCCGGCTCGCGGCGTCGTCCACCGGGCGGCGCATCGCGGAGGAGCTGGGCACGCCGTTCGGCGAGGTGGTCGGCTACAAGGTGCGCTTCACCGACAATCTGGCACCCGGCGCGTCGGTCAAATTGATGACGGACGGCATCCTGCTCGCCGAAACCCAGACCGATCCGCTCCTGAAGGCGTACGACACGCTGATCATCGACGAGGCGCACGAACGCAGCCTCAACATCGATTTCCTGCTCGGCTACCTGAAGCAGATCCTCCCGCGGCGCCCCGATCTGAAACTGATCGTCACGTCGGCGACGATCGACGCCGACCGCTTCGCGCGCCATTTCGGCAGCGACGAGCGGCCGGCGCCCGTGATCGAGGTGAGCGGCCGGCTGTACCCCGTCGAGGTGCGCTACCGGCCGATCGCGGAGGACCGTCCGGCCGTCAGGAACGCCGAAGGCACCGCGAGCCGCGACCGGGTGAAGAGCGCCCGCGAGTCGGAGCGCGACCTGATGGACGGGATCGTCGACGCGGTCGACGAGTTGTGCCGCGAAGGCCCGGGCGACGTGCTGGTGTTCCTGCCGGGCGAGCGCGAGATCCGCGACGCCGCCGAGGCGCTGCGCAAGCACCATCCGCCGCACACCGAGATCCTGCCGCTGTTCGCTCGGCTGTCGGCGGCGGAGCAGGAGCGCGTGTTCAAGGCGTCGAACGCGCGCCGCATCGTGCTCGCGACCAATGTCGCGGAAACCTCGCTGACCGTGCCCGGCATCCGCTACGTGGTCGATACCGGCCTCGCGCGGGTCAAGCGTTATTCGTACCGGAACAAGGTCGAGCAGCTGCAGATCGAGTCCGTGTCGCAGGCGGCCGCGAATCAGCGCTCGGGGCGCTGCGGGCGGGTCGCCGACGGCATCTGCATCCGACTGTATGAAGAGAGCGACTTCCAGGCGCGGGTGCGCTTCACGGATCCCGAGATCCTGCGCTCGTCGCTCGCGGCGGTGATCCTGCGGATGAAATCGCTGCATCTGACGGCGATCGAATCGTTCCCGTTTCTCGAACCGCCGCCGGGCCGCGCGATCGCGGACGGCTACCAACTGCTGAACGAGCTGGGCGCCGTCGACGACGACAACGCGCTGACGCCGCTCGGCCGCGAGCTGGCGCGGCTGCCGCTCGACCCGCGGGTCGGCCGGATGATCCTTGCCGCGCGCGACCAGCAGGCGCTGCGCGAGGTGCTGATCATCGCGAGCGGGCTGTCGGTGCAGGACCCGCGCGACCGGCCGATCGACGCGCAGGAGCAGGCCGACCAGGCGCACAAGCGCTTCGCCGACGAACGCTCCGAGTTCATCCAGTGGCTCAAGATCTGGGCGTGGTTCGAGGACGCGGTGGCGCACAAGAAGTCGAACCGGCAACTGATCGACGCGTGCCGCGCCAACTTCCTGTCGCACTTGCGGCTGCGCGAGTGGCGCGACGTCCATTCGCAGCTGCTCACGGTGGTGCGCGAGCACGGCTGGCGGCTGAACGACAGCGAGGCGACCTTCGAGCAGATCCATCTGGCGCTGCTGACGGGCCTGCTCGGCAACCTCGGCATGAAGGCCGACGACGAGCCGCACTATCTGGGCGCGCGCGGCATCAAGTTCTTCCTGTGGCCGGGCTCGGCGCTGGTGAAGAAGGCGGGGCGCTGGGTGATGGCGGCCGAGCTGGTCGAAACCAGCCGTCTGTACGCACGTTGCATCGCGAAGATCGAGCCGGAGTGGGTCGAGAAGGTCGGCGCGCACCTGCTGAAGAAATCGCTGTCCGAGCCGCATTGGGAGAAGCGTCCGGCTCAGGTCAGCGCGTTCGAGCGCGCGACGCTGTACGGGCTGACGATCTATCACCGGCGGCGCGTCGCGTTCGGCCGCCAGGATCCGGCGCGCGCGCGCGAGCTGTTCATCCGCGGCGCGCTCGTTGGCGGCGAGTTCGACACGAAGCTGGCGTTTTTCGCGCACAACCGCAAGCTGCTCGCGGACATCGAGCAGCTCGAACACAAGTCGCGCCGGCAGGACGTGCTGGTCGACGACGAACTGATCCACGCGTTCTACGATCAGGCGCTGCCGGACGGCATCCATACCGGCGCGGCGTTCGAGCGGTGGTATCGCGACGAGGTGAAGAAGAGCGGGCAGCCGGAAGACAAGCTGCGGCTCCTGTACCTGTCGCGCGACGACCTGATGCGCCACGAGGCGGCGGGGGTCACGACCGACCTGTTCCCGAAGCGCGCGACGATGGCGGGCGTCGAGATGGCGCTGACCTACCATTTCGAGCCCGGCACGCCGCGCGACGGCGTGACGCTGGCGGTGCCGCTGTTCGCGCTCAACCAGGTCGATGCGCGCCGCGCCGAGTGGCTGGTGCCGGGGATGGTGAAGGAAAAGGTGCAGCTGCTGCTCAAGTCGCTGCCGCAGAAGCTGCGCCGCCATTGCGTGCCGCTGCCCGAATTCGCGGCGGGCTTCGCCGCGCGCACGGCCGGCGCGCGCTTCGGCGCGGGCGGGCTGGTCGAGGCGCTGATCGCCGATGTGCGGGAAGAGACCCAGATCGCGATGAAAACGGCCGATTTCAAGCTGGAAACGCTGCCCGCGCATCTGTTCATGAATTTCAAGGTGATCGATGAGCACGGCCGCCAGCTCGCGATGGGCCGCAATCTGGCGCAGTTGCGCGCGGAGCTGGGCGCGCAGGCGCAACAGCACTTCCAGAAGATCGCGGCGAGCGCGACGCTCGCGCCGGTCGGCGACGCCCCCGGGTTCGACGCGGTGCCCGCCGGCCAGCCCGGCGCGGCCGCCAAGCGCGCCGCGCCGGCGCCGCAGACCGGGCCCGCCGCGGCGGGCGGCGCGGACGGCGGCGGAGCGACCGCGCTCTACGAGAACCTGACGACGTGGAATTTCGGCAAGCTGCCCGAGCTGCTGGAAATCCGCCGCCGCGGCCAGACCCTCTTCGGCTATCCGGCGCTCGTCGATCGCGCCACGCATTGCGACGTCGAGGTGTTCGACTCGCCGGAGGAGGCCGCGAGGATCCACCGCGCGGGGCTGCGGCGGCTGTTCTGGCTGCAATTGAAGGAGCCGATCAAGTTCCTGGAGAAAAACCTGCCGGGCCTGCGCGAGATGGCGATGCAGTACATGGCGCTCGGCACGCAGGAGGCGCTGCGCGACCAGTTGATCGAGACCGCGCTGGACCGCGCGTGCCTGCAGGATCCGCTGCCCGACGACGACGCGAGCTTTCACGCCCGGCGCGACGAGGGGCGCAGCCGCCTGAACCTGCTCGCGCAGGAGATCGCACGGCTGGTCGGCCAGATCCTCGCCGAGTACGCGGGCCTCGCGAAGAAGCTCGCGCAGGCCAAGGCGTTCGGCGCCGTGCACGCGGACATGCAGGCGCAGCTGAACGCGCTCGTCGGCAAGCGCTTCGTGATCGACACGCCTTATCCGCAGCTTGCGCATTTTCCGCGCTACCTGAAGGGGATCGCGCTGCGGATCGACAAGCTGAAGGCCGATCCGGCTCGCGATGCCCGCCAATTCGCCGATCTGCAGCCGCTGGCCCAGCATTATCAGCGGGCGGTGTCGCAGCGCGGCGGCGTGGCCGATGCGCGGCTGGCGGAATTCCGCTGGCTGCTCGAGGAGTTGCGGATTTCACTGTTCGCTCAGGAACTGCGCACGCCGATGCCGGTCTCTGTGAAGCGTCTGCATAAAGTGTGGGAATCGATGCAACGCTGAAGCGCGTACGGACGAAGGCCACCTGTGTCAACCGGCGGCTTTCCCGAACGTTCTACAATAACGGCTGTCCCACGACGTGAGTCTTCATGCGCAATTTCCTCTCCCTCGGCCGCACGCTGGCGCTGGCCGCCGCCGTGCTGGCGCCCGTCGCCGCCCAGGCAAATAACGTCATCGTCCTGAATTCGGCCGAAGCGACCCTGTCCCTCATCGACCAGAACACCCGCCAGGTGATCGGCACCATGCCGACCGGCAAGGAACCGCACCACTTGATGGCCAGTCCCGACAACGCGTCGCTGATCGTCGCGAATTCGGTGTCGAACAGCCTGATGTTCCTCGATCCGAAGACGGGCAAGCTGCAGCGCACCGTCGAGGGGATCGACGATCCCTACCAGCTCGGCTTCTCGCCGGACCGCAAATGGTTCGTGGCGGCCGGTCTGCGGCTCGACCGCGTCGACATCTACAGCTACGACGGCCGCGACGTGAAGCTCGCGAAGCGGGTGCCGCTCGAAGTGATGCCGAGCCACCTCGCGTTCACGAAGGACAGCAAGACGGTGCTGGTGTCGCTGCAGGTCTCGGGCGAACTGGCCGCGATCGATCTGGCGACGCAGACCGTCAAATGGAAGATGAAGGTCGGCAAGGTGCCGGCCGGCCTGTGGATGACGCCCGGCGACAAATACGTGCTGGTGGGTATGACCGGCGCCGATTACGTCGCGGTGGTCGACTGGCGCAACCAGAAGGTCGTGAAAACGATTCCGACCGGCAAGGGCGCGCACAATTTCCGCTCGCTGGCCGACGGCACGCATGTCGCGGTCACGAACCGGGTGGCGAACACGATCAGCATCATCGACGAGAACACGCTGACCAACGTCGGCGACATCACGGGCCTCCTGCCCGGCCCGGACGACATGGAGCTGTCCGCCGACAAGAAGACGCTGTGGGTCACGTTCCGCTTCGCGAAGAAGGTCGGGATCATCGATCTGCCGACCCGCAAGCTGGTGCAGACGATTCCGGTCGGCCGCTCGCCGCACGGCATCTATTTCTTCGACCGCGCGCCGGTGACGGCGCCGAACGGCGCGTGACGCGGACGGGGAGCGCAGCATGTTCCATATGATCCTCGCCGCGCTGGACGGCTTCGTGTCGAACCTGCAGACCTGGCTGTACGTCGACGTGGTGCAGCCGCTGATGTTCCGGTTCGATCTGATGGATTACGACGAGGACACCTACGACGCGCTCTACTGGGTGATCGTCGGCGCGCTGCAGGTGGTCGCGATGTACGCGCTGCTGCGCCCGCTCGAGGCGCTGCGCCCGGTGGAGGCGTGGCGGGACCGCCGGCAGGTGCGGGTCGACGTGCTCTACACGCTGATCGCGAAACTGGGCATCTTCAGCCTGTTCTTCTTCTTCGCGATGCAGCCGCTGTTCGACAATTTCCAGGCATGGCTGCGCCTGCACGGCGTCGCGAACTACAACCTCGACTACCTGTGGCCGGGCGTGACCTCGCAGCCGATCGTGGCGTTCGCGATCTATATCGTCGTGCTCGATTTCGCCGGCTACTGGTATCACCGCTGGCAGCACCGGTTCGGTGTCTGGTGGGAGCTGCACGCCGTGCACCACAGTCAGCGGCAGATGTCGCTGTGGTGCGACGACCGCAACCACCTGCTCGACGACGTGATCCAGGCCTGTTTCTTTGCCGCGATCGCGCTCGTGATCGGCGTGCCGCCGGCGCAATTCGTCGTGCTGACCGCGCTCACGAACTTCGTGCAGAGCATCCAGCATACGAACGCGAAGCTGCCGTTCGGCTGGCTAGGCGAACGCCTCCTCGTGAGCCCGATCTTCCATCGCCGCCATCACGCGGTCGGCTACGGCCACGAAGGCACGAAGTACGGCTGCAATTTCGGCGTGCTGTTTCCGTGGTGGGACATGATGTTCGGCACCGCGTCATGGAATCGCACGCTCGAACCCACCGGCATCCGCGAGCAGATCGAGGGCGTGTCGTACGGCGACGGCTTCTGGGCGCAGCACTGGCTCGCGTTCGCGCGGATCGCGAAGCGTCTCGCGCCGAAAAAATCGACCGTACCGACCTGAGCGGCGGGCGCACAGCCCGCCATGTCCGCCGCGGGCAGCATGCCCGGCGGGCGCATTCCCGATCCTCCGGCGCCCGCGGCAGCATGCGTCGCGGTTGCCTGCGGGGGCGTGCCGGCACAGCGCCCGGCCGGTGCGGCGATACGGCCGGCCGCCGCCGCGCGCACTTTGGCGCGCGTGCGCCGCGTGGTTTATCCTTTCTGCGCTTTCCCCGATTTCCTACTACGAACAGGCCCGCATGAACGACCTGCTGCGCTCATTCGGCCGGGCACTCGCGAGTGCGCTGCACCCGCGGATGCTCTGGCTCACCTTCATGCCGTTCATCGTCGCGGCGCTTTTCTGGGGCGTCGTGCTCTGGTTCTCGTGGCAGCCGCTGATCGACGGCGCCCGCGCGGCGCTCGACGGCTTCGCGCTGACCGCGCTGCTCTACAAGCTGTTCAGCGCGATCGGCGTGCCGCAACTGCACGCGGTGGTCGCGCCGTTCGTCGTCGTTGCGATGGCGATTCCGCTGATCGTGCTGACGGTGCTGCTGCTGATCGCGACCTTGTCGATGCCGGTCGTCGTCGGCCATCTGAGCCGCAAGCAGTTCGCCGCGCTCGAGACGAAGCGGGGCGGCACCTGGTACGGCAGCGTGTTCAATTCGCTGTGGGCGGCGCTCGCGAGCATCGTGCTGTTGATCGTCACCTTGCCGCTGTGGCTGATCCCGCCGTTCTTCGCGCTGCTGCCCCCGGTGATCTGGGGCTGGCTCACCTACCGCGTGATGACCTACGACGCGCTCGCGCAGCATGCGAGTGCCGACGAGCGTCGCGCGCTGATCCGCCGGCATCGCTGGCCGCTGATCGGCATCGGCGTCGCGAGCGGTCTGCTCGGCACCGTACCGACGTTCATCTGGGTGTCGTCGATCTGGATGATGGTGCTGTTTCCGTTCGTCGCCGCGGCGATGATCTGGGTCTACGCGTTCATCCTGGTGTTCTCCGCACTGTGGTTCGGCTTTTACTGTCTGCGCGCGCTGCAGGACCAGCGCGCCGCGGCCGGGCAATCCCTTTCGACCTGACGAGGCGCGCATGGCCATCGGCATCATCATCATCGGCGACGAAATCCTTTCGGGGCGCCGCCGCGACAAGCATCTGGCGAAGGTGATCGAGCTGCTCGGCGCCCGCGGGCTCGCGCTCGACTGGGCCGAATACATCGGCGACGATCCCGCGCGCATCACCGCGACCCTGAAACGCGCGTTCGACGCGGGCGACATCGTGTTCTCGACGGGCGGCATCGGCGCGACGCCGGACGACCATACCCGGCAGTGCGCGGGGGCCGCGCTCGGCGTGCCGCTCGCGCTGCATCCGGAGGCGCGGCAGCTGATCGCGGAGCGGATTCGCGAAATGCACGCCGATCCGGCGCAGCCGGTCGATCTCGAATCGCCGGAGAACCGCCATCGCTTCAATATGGGCGTGTTTCCGCAAGGCGCGTCGATCATTCCGAACGGTTACAACCGGATTCCGGGCTTCTCGGTCGGCGACATCCACTTCGTGCCCGGTTTCCCGGTCATGGCATGGCCGATGATCGAATGGGTGCTCGACACGCGGTACGCGCACCTGCATCACGCGACGCCGCACGCGGAGCGCTCGCTGTATGTGTTCGAGTTGCCGGAATCGACGCTGACGCCGCTGATGGAGCGGATCGAGCGCGATTTTCCGGGGGTGCGCGTGTTCAGCCTGCCGAGCGTCGGCGACGCGGAGCGCGGCGGCATCTATGCGCGCCGCCACATCGATCTCGGCGTGAAGGGCGAGCCGGAGGCCGTCGCGGCCGCCTATGTAAAGCTGCGCGAGGGCGTGCACCTGCTCGGCGGCGACGTGGTCGAGGCCGAGGCGCCGCGCGTCTGACGGCCGGCGCGCGTGCGGCCGTGTCGGGGTACCGGGCCGTCCGTGCCGGGCGGGGCCGAACGATCCGTCATCACGCTGTCATCGCGTGGCCGGACGATGGTGACCCGATAACGGTCGGCGAATCACGCGCCGATCCAGGGCAGCTTGTGATGGCACCAGCCTTCGACCGTCTTCCGATGTCCATGAGCGTCCTTCGCGCCCTCGAACCCTTCGAGCAGGTCGAAGGCCCGGGCGAAGCCGGCCTGCGCGGCGGCCACTGCCGCCAGCTTCGAGCGCGCGGCGCTGCGGCACAGGAACAGGACCGGCGTATCGGCCGCGACGGCGCTCCGCAACTGCGCGATGAAATCCGGATTCGGCACGCCGCCGGGATAGCGGGTCCATTCGATATGCAGATACTGACCGTCGCCGACGAGCGGGCGGCCGACCCAGTCCAGTTCCGCGCGCGTGCGAACGTCGACCAGGCGGGCGCTCGGATCGAGTTGCAGCAGTTCGAAGGACTCGGCGGGCGACAGCGCGCCGGCGTAATGCAGCCGGCTCGCCGTGCGGCGTTGGTCGGCCCGCGCATAAAGTTGTTCGAGCGTGCTCATGGCGGAAAATCTCCTGCGAATCAAAAAAACATTCTAGCGCGTCGCGTGCCGGGCAATGAACCGGCGCCTCCGCCCGGTACGGGAGGGCAACCCGTCGTCACCAAAAAGGTGCAAAATATCGTGTTGGCACCAAAACCGGGATCGAGGGCGTTGCACAACATTGGCGCGCATCGTTATGGTGCATCGTGCGCCGCGCGCGCCCGGCCCGAGGCCCCGAAACTGCGCGGTCTGCCCTTGTCCGGGCGCGGGGCGGCGCGATTCGCGCCGAACTGGCGCATGCATGGCATGGAAGCTGCTATATAAGCTCCAGTCGAATCGGTTGTACGCGGCACAACGAACGCTGCGCCGAGCAGCTCGCTTAACGAGGCGGTCCCAGTCCGCCGGATTTGTTCAATCAGGAGAAGAGGTTATGAGTAAAACCGTCGCCGACGTCATGCAGCTCGTGAAGGACGAGGACGTCAAGTTTGTCGATTTCCGCTTCACGGACACGCGCGGCAAGGAACAGCACGTGTCGGTGCCGGTGTCGGCCTTCGACGAAGACAAGTTCGAGAGCGGCCACGCGTTCGACGGTTCGTCGATCGCCGGCTGGAAGGGGATCGAGGCGTCGGACATGCTGCTCATGCCGGACCCGACGGCCGCCTTCGTCGATCCGTTCTATGAAGAAGCGACGCTGGTGCTGACGTGCGACGTGGTCGAGCCGGCCGACGGCAAGGGCTACGAGCGCGATCCGCGTTCGCTCGCGAAGCGCGCGGAAGCGTACCTGAAGAGCACCGGTATCGGCGACACCGCGTACTTCGGTCCGGAGCCGGAATTCTTCATTTTCGATTCCGTGCAGTGGAATACCGACATGTCGGGCTGCTTCGTGAAGATCAACTCGGAAGAAGCGCCGTGGTCGTCGGGCAAGGAATTCGAAGGCGGCAACACGGGCCATCGTCCGGGCACGAAGGGGGGCTATTTCCCGGTCGCGCCGGTCGACTCGTTCCAGGACATGCGTTCGGAAATGTGCCTGCTGCTCGAACAGCTCGGCATCCCGGTCGAAGTGCACCACCACGAAGTGGCGGGCCAGGGGCAGAACGAAATCGGCACGAAGTTCTCGACGCTCGTGCAGCGCGCCGACTGGACCCAGTGGTCGAAGTACATCATCCATAACGTCGCGCATTCGTACGGCAAGACGGCGACGTTCATGCCGAAGCCGGTCGTCGGCGACAACGGTTCGGGCATGCACGTTCACCAGTCGGTCTGGAAGGACGGCCAGAACCTGTTCGCGGGCAACGGCTACGCGGGCCTGTCGGAGCTGGCGCTGTTCTACATCGGCGGGATCATCAAGCACGCTCGCGCGCTGAACGCGATCACGAACCCGACGACGAACTCGTACAAGCGTCTGGTGCCGCACTTCGAAGCCCCGGTGAAGCTCGCGTACTCGGCGCGCAACCGTTCGGCGTCGATCCGCATTCCGCACGTGTCGAACCCGAAGGGCCGCCGCATCGAAACGCGCTTCCCGGACCCGATGGCGAACCCGTACCTGTGCTTCTCCGCGCTGATGATGGCGGGCCTCGACGGGATCCAGAACAAGATCCACCCGGGCGAAGCCGCGGACAAGAACCTGTACGACCTGCCGCCGGAAGAGGATGCAAAGATCCCGACCGTGTGCGAAGGCCTCGACCGGGCGCTCGAAGCGCTCGACCAGGATCGCGAGTTCCTGACGCGCGGCGGCGTGTTCACGGATGCGATGCTCGATGCGTACCTTGGCCTGAAGGAGCAGGAACTGGCGAAGTTCCGGATGACCACGCATCCGATCGAGTTCGAGATGTACTACTCGCTGTAAGCGGCGATGGCGCTTCGCCACGTCAGCGAGCGAAGCGCCGCGATGCCGGCTGGCTCCCGGGCCGAGGGTGGCTCGGGGGGCACCGGACACTGAAAGGGGACGGCGCCCAGCCGTCCCTTTTTTGTTCGTCGGTTTTGATAATCTTTGACGCGGCATCCACGCAAGATGGTTCTGAAGAATCTGATCAAGGCCAGGGCCGGCCAGCCGGAGCGCCTGTCGGACGATGACCGGCTGGTGCGCTCGGGACTCCTCACGGGGCTGGAAGCGCTGCCGACCGTCGTTCTCGTGCTCGACCGCCGCACGCTGCGGATCGCGTTCGCGAATCCGTCGGCGGAGGCGATGCTCGATATTTCGCGCCGCCAGCTTGCGCAGATGCCGTGGGGCGAGATTTTCCCGAATTCGAACGAACTGGCGACCACGATCACGGCGATCGGCGAAGAGCGCTTTCACGCGACGCATCTCGACACCGTGCTGGACCGCCCGGGCCGCGAACCGCTGCACGTGCATGCGATCGTCGGCTTCCTTGAGGGCGCGCAGGACTACGTGCTCGTCGAGCTGTTCGAGAACGAACGGCAGTCGCGCACCGACCGCGAGGAACGGATCCACGACCTGACGGCCGTCAACAAGCAACTGATCCGCAATCTCGCGCACGAAATCAAGAATCCGCTCGGCGGCATCCGCGGCGCGGCGCAACTGCTCGAATTCGAGCTGAGCGAGCGCGAACGGGGCGAACTGCGCGAGTACACGCAGGTCATCATCAAGGAATCGGACCGGCTGCAGACGCTGGTCGACCGGCTGCTCGAGCCGCACCGCCACCCGCATATCGTCGGCGACGTCAACATTCACGAGGTGTGCGAGCGGGTGCGCGCGGTGATGCTCGCGGAATTTCCGCGCGGGCTCACGATCGAGCGCGACTACGACGTCAGCGTGCCCGATCTGCGCGGCGACAAGGAACAGCTGATCCAGGCGCTGCTGAACATCGTGCGCAATGCGGCGCAAGCGCTGCGCGAGCGGATCGCGCAGGGCGACGCGCGCATCGAGCTGCGCACCCGCATCGCGCGCAAGATCACGATCGCGAAGCGGCTGTACCGGCTGGCGCTGGACCTGCGCATCCTCGACAACGGCCCGGGCATCCCTGAGGACATTCGCGACCGGATCTTCTATCCGCTCGTATCCGGCCGCGAGGACGGCAGCGGTCTCGGCCTCACGCTGGCGCAAACCTTCGTTCAGCAGCACGACGGCATGATCGAAGTGGAAAGCCGGCCCGGCCGCACCGAATTTCAGATTCTGCTGCCGCTCGATCATTGAGCAGCGGCTCAGCCTTTACCCATCCTTCTGACCGACCTATGAAGCCGATCTGGATAGTAGACGACGACCAATCGATTCGCTGGGTGCTCGAAAAGGCCCTCGCGCGCGAAAGTTTCGCGACGAGAAGTTTCGCGAACGTTCGCGAAGCCCTCGGCGCGCTCGACCACGAAACGCCGCAGGTGCTGGTGTCCGATATCCGGATGCCGGGCGGCTCGGGTCTCGAATTGCTGCAGGCGATGCACGAACGGATGCCGGGCCTGCCCGTCATCATCATGACCGCGTTCTCGGACCTGGACAGTGCCGTGGCCGCGTTCCAGGGCGGCGCGTTCGAATACCTGGCGAAGCCGTTCGACGTCGACAAGGCGGTCGAACTGATCCGCCGCGCGGTGGAGGAGAGCCTGCGCGGCGGCGTGCCCGACGACGACAAGCTTGCCGAAGCGCCCGAGATGCTCGGTCAGGCGCCCGCGATGCAGGACATGTTCCGCGCGATCGGGCGGCTGTCGCATTCGGCGGCGACCGTGCTGATCACGGGCGAATCCGGCACCGGCAAGGAACTGGTCGCGCGGGCGCTGCACCGGCACAGCCCGCGCGCGAGCGGACCGTTCATCGCGCTCAATACGGCGGCGATTCCGAAGGACCTGCTCGAATCCGAGCTGTTCGGCCACGAGCGCGGCGCGTTCACGGGCGCGCAGACGACACGGCAGGGCCGCTTCGAGCAGGCCGAGAACGGCACGCTGTTCCTCGACGAAATCGGCGACATGCCGTTCGACCTGCAGACGCGTCTGCTGCGCGTGCTGTCCGACGGGCAGTTCTATCGCGTCGGCGGCCACAATCCGCTGCGCGCGAACGTGCGCGTGATCGCCGCGACGCATCAGAATCTCGAAGCGCGGGTTCGGCAAGGATTGTTCCGCGAGGATCTGTATCACCGCCTCAACGTGATCCGACTGCGCCTGCCCGCATTGCGCGAACGCAGCGAGGACATTCCGCTGTTGACGCGTCATTTCCTGCAGAAGAGCGCGCGCGATCTCGGCGTCGAGCCGAAGCGCGTGTCGGACGACGCGCTCGCATACCTGACGTCGCTACCGTTCCCGGGCAACGTGCGCCAGCTCGAGAATCTCGCGAACTGGCTGACGGTGATGGCGCCGGCGCAAACGGTCGAAATCAAGGATATGCCCCCCGACCTGATGCCCGTGCAGGCGCTTGCCGCCGAAGCGGTATTCGCGTCGTCCGGCGCGACGGCGAACGGGGACGTGTCGATGGCGCCGGGCGGGGGCGTGCCGCTGGCGGGCATCGGCCAGCCCGCCGCCGCGACGGGCGGTGCCACGGTCGGCCATCCGGTGTGGGAGCATGGCCTGCGTACCGAGGTCGCGCGTCTGTTGCGCGAGAATTCGGCCGACGTGATGGACGCGCTGGCTCGCCGGTTCGAGGCCGCGGTGATCCGCGAGGCACTCGACTTCACGCGCGGCCGCAAGGTCGAGGCTGCCGAGCGGCTCGGCATCGGCCGCAACACGATCACGCGCAAGATTCAGGAATTGCATCTCGAATCGTGATCCGCGCGCCCGCGCAGACTCGTGCATTTTTGTACGAGGTCTGCGCGGCGTGCGCCTGTCCGGCGCTCGGCCGGGCATAATCGCCGTTTTCCGCAACGCGATGCCACGATGTCCGCTTCCCCTGTCTGGCCGGATACCCCGGATCCTTTCCTGTTTCTCGAAGCGCTGGAGAGCACCGGCGCGCGCGACTGGGTCGACGCGCAGAACGCGCTGACCCGCGCCGCGTGGCGCGACGGCGATGCCTATCGCGCATTGACCGAACGCCTCGCACGCGCCTATCTGCCGCGCGAGCGGCCGGTGATTCCCGAACGCTGGCGCGACTGGGCCTACGACCTGTGGCAGGACGACCGGCATCCGAAGGGCCTCTGGCGGCGCACGCCGTGGGCAAGCTGGCGGGCCGGCAAGCCGGAGTGGGAGGATCTGCTGGATCTCGATGCGCTCGGCGTCGAGGAAGGCGAGCCGTGGGTGTTCGAGGGCGATGCGATCCTGTACCCCGACGGCGATAGGGCGTTGTTGTCGTTGTCGCCCGGCGGCTCGGACGCGGTGGTCGTGCGCGAGTTCGACCTGACGCGGCGCGAATTCGTCCGCGACGGCTTCGTGATCGACGTGCCCGGCCATCACACGCTCGACTGGATCGACCGCGACACCGTATATGCGAGCTGGGATCGCGGCGATGCGTCGCTCACGCGCTCCGGCTATCCGTACGAAGTGCGGCGCTGGACGCGCGGCACGGCACTCGCGGAGGCGCCCGTGGTGTTTCGCGGCGAATACGACGACATCAGCGCGGGTGCGGGCTTCGACCCGATCGATGGGCGGCACGTCGCATGGCGCAGCGTCGATTTCTTCGATGTGCATACCTATTGGCTGACCGCGGCCGGCGAATGGGCGCGTTACGACGTCCCCGCGCATGTCGGCGTCGGGCACTGGCGCGGCTGGCTCGTATTCGAGCCGCGCCTCGATTGGACGTGCGGCGGGGTCACGCATCCGGGCGGCGCGCTGCTCGCGATCCGCGAGGAGGCGTTCCTCGCCGGCGCACGCGCGTGCTTCACGCTGTTCACGCCGGACGTCGCGACGTCGGCCTGTACGTGGACGGATTCGCGCGGCTATCTGCTCGCCAGCTGGCTTGACGACGTACAGACCCGCACCGAGCTGTGGCAGCCGATCCGGGACGACGGCGGCAACTGGTCCTGGCATTCGCGGCCGTTCGATGGGCCCGCGGGCGCGCAGGTCGGCGTGGAGCCGATCGAATCGTCGCTTAACGACGACGCGTATGTCGACGTCGACACCTATCTGCAGCCGCCCGAGTGCTGGCTGGTCGATCTCGCGAACGACACGCCGTCGACGCGCGTGCTGCTCGACCGACCGCCGGTGCAGTTCGACGCGACGGGGCTCGTGGTGCGGCGCGCGCATGCGCAATCACGCGACGGCACGAGGGTGCCGTATACGCTGATCGGGCCGCGTGACGCGCTCGAAGGCGCGCCGCGTATCGCGCGCCCGTGCTTGCTGTCGGGCTACGGCGGCTTCGCGCTGCCGAATCTGCCGGGATACAGCGACCGGCTCGGCATCGGCTGGCTCGAGCGCGGCGGCGTGGCGGTGTTCGCGCATATTCGCGGCGGTGGCGAGTTCGGTCCGGACTGGCATCTCGACGCGCAGCGCGAGCATCGGCAGCGCGCATTCGACGATTTCATCGCGGTCGCCGAGCAGTTGATCGCCGACGGCGTGACCACCTCGGCGCAACTCGGCATCGAGGGTGCCAGCAACGGCGGGCTGCTGGTCGCCGCCTGCATGGTTCAGCGGCCGGCGCTGTTCGGCGCGGTGCTGTGTCAGGTACCGTTGCTCGACATGCAGCGTTATCACCTGTTGCACGCGGGCGCGTCGTGGCTCGACGAATATGGCGATCCGGACGATCCGCGCGAAGCGGCCGCGCTTGCCGCGTACTCGCCATACCACCGGGTGGCGGCCGGCGTCGCGTATCCGCCGCTGTTGCTCACGACGTCGACGCGCGACGACCGGGTCCATCCGGCGCATGCGCGCAAGATGGCCGCGCGTATGCGGGCACTCGGCCACGACCGGGTCTGGTATTGGGAAAACACGGACGGTGGCCACGGCAGCGCGGACGATCTCGAACTGGCGCAGGCCAATGCGGCCGAGTGGGGCTTTTTGTGGGCGCATCTCGGGCCGGCCGTACCGCGCGGCTAGTGGCCGCGGGTACACCGCTTGCGATGCGCGGACCGGCGGCCGCGCATCGCACGTCACGTCATTCGACGAGTGCGAACACCGGAGTGTGGTCGGACGGCTGCTCCCAGGTGCGCGGCGTGCGATCGACCTCGCAGGCGGTGCAGGTCGCGGCGAGCGCGGGCGACAACAGGATGTGGTCGATCCGCAGCCCCGCATTGCGGCGGAACGCGAACATCCGGTAGTCCCACCACGTGAAGGATTTTTCCGGCTGCTCGAAGCGGCGGAACGCATCGACGAACCCTTGTTCGAGCAGTTGCGCGAAATGCGTGCGCTCCTGCGGCGACACGAGATTCTGGCCTTCCCATTTCGCGGGGTCGTGCACGTCGCGATCTTCGGGGGCGATGTTGTAGTCGCCGAGCAGCGCGAGCTTCGGGAAGCGCTGCAGCTCCGTCTTGAGCCATGCCTGCAGCGCGTCGAGCCATTGCAGCTTGTAGACGAACTTGTCGGAGTCGAGCGCCTGGCCGTTCGGGAAGTAGGCGGAGATGATGCGCACGCCGCCGACCGTTGCGGCGATGACCCGCTGTTGCGGATCGTCGAAGCCGGGGATGTTGCGCACGACGTCCGTGTCGTCGAACGGCAGGCTGTCGCGTGCGACGATGGCGACGCCGTTATAGGTCTTCTGACCCGCGAACCAGCTGCGATAGCCGGCCGCCTCGAGTTCGGCGCGCGGGAATTTCTCGTCGGTCAGCTTGAGTTCCTGCAGGCACAGCACGTCGGTCTGGCTCTGCGCGAGCCAGTCGAGTACATGCTGCTTGCGCACGTTCAGGGAGTTGACGTTCCAGGTGGCAATCTTCACGGAAAATTCTTTGGCTTGTCTGGTAATGGTTTGTGGAAAATACGGATTGCGGTGACCAATCCGGCGGCCTGTCTCGCACGGGGGAGTCGCCCATGCTACTCCCGTGCTTTTCCCGAGATCAATGTGTCGATCGCTTGGCCTTGGCCTGGCCACCTTGCGTTCCGATCTTGACGAACCTCAGGGTACCAGCCACAACCATACGATAAATCGTGGCAGGCGACACGCTGATTTGCATCATCGCCTCGCTGATCCGGTAGCGCTTGGGGCGGACGGTGCTCTCGGCATGGTTTTTTTCAAGGTGCATGAAATTGGCCGTGGCGCGCATTGTATTCATCGTGCCCTCGTGATCATGGGGCATGCGACGCGTCGGCCGATTTCGCGAGCATAGATTGCAAACTCGGTGCGAGGCGTGGGCAGGCGGCCCGGAGTCTCGAGTCGGGCGCGCGGTGCCGTGGCGGTTGGCAGTTGCTAGTTCGTATGCAGCATTGTGCTTCTTTACGTTCGGGTTGATCCGGGTTCGGCTGGCGTAGAGGAGCGTATCAATGAAATCCTCAATCACCGCTGTCGATGTGTGAAGCACGGCCACCAAGGAGGGCAGCGGGCGTATCCGCCGCCGCGCAGCACTCCGGCGACGGTCGTGTTGTTGATGCGGCGGACTAGCCCTAGCGGCCTTCTTCCGTATGTCAGTGCATCCATTCCTTCAATGCAGTTTCCGCGGCCTTGATGGGTATCAAGCCACGGTATACCGGGGTCTCGGCCTGAATCGGTTACAAATAATTCTCGTCCGGTGTAACCGATCATGTGGGTCGCACGAATTAACTTGCGTACCCGCGACGAGCTTTCACAGAGAGGCGAGCCCAACACGGCGCAACAGATCGCGGTGATGCAAGTCCCGAAGACGGTCGTCAGCTTCTCCGCCGGTATCGGGCGATTCTTGAGAAAACTGGTGGCCCGGTTGGACCCGTTCATCACAACTGGCGCGGCGATCTTGGCGATGCCGCAAGTCAATGTAGCCATCGAAAATTCCGGCAAGTTTCATGGTTGCAGAAAGAGGCATGGATCCGGATGGGCCACATTGCGGCTGGGCCCGCAAAGATTCAACCTGTTCGTTGTGGGGACCGACGGTGATCCCCTCGATGACCGGCGCCAGCCCGCGTCGGTGAGGGCGATCGCTGCGGGTTCCGGCGAAATCAATTCGAATCAATGTTTGCGGCCTTCGCTTAAAAGCCTTATACTCTCGTTTCTATGACGCGGGGTGGAGCAGTCTGGCAGCTCGTCGGGCTCATAACCCGAAGGTCACAGGTTCAAATCCTGTCCCCGCAACCAACACCGCGATGCGGCGCACATCTGACCGATGTCTGTCTCGTCCGACAAGAACCCGGCCCCGGCCGGGTTTTTTGTTTTCCGGCGTCGCGCGCGTGCCGTACCTCGCACGATATCGTTGTTGGGCCGGCCATGCGTCACGTAGTCGGGTCTGGGCGATAGATCCGCATCGTCCGCGTCGGACACATGGGAAGGTCCAACGAATGCTTAGCTGATCGAAGCAAATGGGCGAGACCCACTTCGAGCGAGAGACTCGACGCTTGTGGTCTGATACGCGTGTGCTCGCCCAAGCGTGGCGCACCGCGTCGTGCCGCGAAACAAATCGGACGCAGAGATTGACTTAAGTGCTGAATAGCCCTATAATCTTTTTTCTCTGACGCGGGGTGGAGCAGTCTGGCAGCTCGTCGGGCTCATAACCCGAAGGTCACAGGTTCAAATCCTGTCCCCGCAACCAACACCGCGATGCGGCGCACATCTGACCGATGTCTGTCTCGTCCGACAAGAACCCGGCCCCGGCCGGGTTTTTTGTTTTCCGGCGTCGCGCGCGTGCCGTACCTCGCACGATATCGTTGTTGGGCCGGCCATGCGTCACGTAGTCGGGTCTGGGCGATAGATCCGCATCGTCCGCGTCGGACACATGGGAAGGTCCAACGAATGCTTAGCTGATCGAAGCAAATGGGCGAGACCCACTTCGAGCGAGAGACTCGACGCTTGTGGTCTGATACGCGTGTGCTCGCCCAAGCGTGGCGCACCGCGTCGTGCCGCGAAACAAATCGGACGCAGAGATTGACTTAAGTGCTGAATAGCCCTATAATCTTTTTTCTCTGACGCGGGGTGGAGCAGTCTGGCAGCTCGTCGGGCTCATAACCCGAAGGTCACAGGTTCAAATCCTGTCCCCGCAACCAATACCGCGATGCGGTGCCCATCCGACCGATGGGCGTCTCGTCCGACAAAAAACCCGGCTTCGGCCGGGTTTTTTGTTTTCCGGTCCATTCGTTTCGATTTCGTCAACAATCCAGCTTGCCAGTTAGTCGCCTCGTCCCATAGAATTAATGAGAATTATTATCATTACGGGGTGGCGTTGCATTTCGAGCGGCGCCGGGGAGTGCATGGGCGTCATCGACAGTCATCCGCAGCGGGATTTCCGCATGCTCTACAACGATCACCACGGCTGGTTGCGCGGCTGGCTGAGGAAGCGGCTCGGCAATGCGGGCGACGCGGCCGATCTCGCGCACGACACCTATCTGCGCGTACTCGCATCGGGCAGCGCGCCGCAGCCGGAAGACTCCCGCCGGTTTCTCACCCAGATCGCGAACGGTCTGGTCATCGATATGTATCGGCGACGGCGCATCGAAGCCGCCTATCTCGACACCCTCCGTTGGTTGCCTGCGCCCGACGCGCCGTCACCGGAAACGCGCGCGCTCGTGCTCGAAACGCTGTGCGAGATCGACGCGATGCTCGATCGCCTGTCCGCCAATGCGCGTCACGCGCTGCTGATGTGCAAGCTCGAGGGGCTGACGTATCGCGAGATTGCGGTACGCCTCGGCGTATCGTCCTCGTCGGTCGAGAAGTACGTGGCGTCCGCGCTGCGCGCTTGTTATGCGACGTTGTACGGAGAGGCCGCATGAGCGGCCGCCCCGATCCGAGCGGATCGCCGGCACCGATCGCGGACGAGGTTGTCGAGCGCGCGGTCGGCTGGCTCGCGCGCCTCTGGTCCGGCGACGCGACCGACGACGACGCGGCGCGCTGCGCAGCATGGCGGGCGGAGCATCCGGATCACGAACGCGCATGGCGGCGTCTTGGCGGTATCGAGGCGAAACTGCAGAGCGTACCCGCGGCCGCCGCGCAGCACACGCTGCTGCAGGCCCGGCCCAAGCGCGGCGGCACCGCGGCGCCGGCCCGCCGCCGCGCGATGCGCGCGCTCGGCCTCGCGATCACCGTGGGCGGCGCGTGCTATGGCGTGCGCAGCACGCGCGCCTGGCAAACCGCCGCGGCCGACTATGCGACCGCCGTGGGCGAGGTGAAGGAGATCGTCCTCGCCGACGGCACGCGAATATGGCTCGATACGTCGAGCGCGCTCGACGTGCGCTTCAGCGGAGGCGAACGCCGCGTGGCGCTGAGGCGCGGCGCGATCTATGTCGCCACCGCCCATGATGCGCTCGGCCGGCCGTTTCGCGTCGAGACCCGGCAAGGCACGGTGCGGGCGTTGGGCACGCGCTTCGCTGTGCGCGACGCCGGTGCCGGCGCGCGGGTCGACGTACTCGAGGGGGCGGTCGAGATTCGCGCCGCACGTGTTCCGACGCAACTGCGGCGTCTCGCGGCGGGCGAGGCGGTGCGCTTCACCGCCGATACGATCGGGGCGCCCGGGTCCGCCGACGAGCAGGCGTCAGCGTGGACGCGGCACTTGCTGATCGCCGAGCGGATGCCGGTCGACGCATTCGTCGCGACGCTCGCGCGCTATCGGCCGGGCGTGGTGCGTTGCGATCCGGCGCTCGCGCGGGCAAGCGTGTCCGGCGTGTTTTCGCTGGCCGATACCGATCGCGCGCTCGCAAGCCTGCAGGCGGCGCTGCCGGTTTCGGTCGTGTATCGGACGCGTTACTGGGTGACGGTCGCCCCGCGCTGATTCGTTTCGCGGATGCGTGGACGGCCTGCCGGCGGTGCAGTCGCGCGACGGCCGCGATCGCCCGGAACCCGGGTCCGCCGACTTCCGCTTCAGCACATCTCGACAAAAAAATTCCGCCGGCGCTTGAGGGTTTCGGATCTTCGTTCGGAATACACAACGCAACTTCGCAACCTTTCCGAACACAAAGGATTCGTCATGGCGCCGCGCCAGTTCATTCCGTTTGCTTCCCGTTCCGCTCCGTCAACCGCCCGATTCGATGCCCGCGAGCTTGCGGCACGCGCATTGATCCGGCCCGCGATCGTCGCGGCGTTCGCACTGGCCGTGCCGCTGGGCGCGCAGGCGCAGCTCGACGATGCGCCTGCCCGGGTCGAGCCGGACGAACGGCGCGCTTACGCGATCCCGGCCGGGCCGCTCGATGCGGTGCTGAACCGTTTCGCGGCGACGGCGGGGGTCGAACTGGCGCTCGATGCGTCGCTGACGAACGGCTTGACGAGCACGGGCCTGAGCGGCCGGATGAGCGTTGCGCAAGGTTTCGAGCGCCTGCTCGCGCCGCACGGTCTCGAAGCGGTGCGCAACGGCGGCGGCTACGTGCTGCATCGACAAACGCATGCGCAGGGGGCGGCCGTTCCGACGTTGCCGACGATCGTCGTGAACGCGCAAGGCGACGCATTGCCCGACGCCTACGACGGCGGCCAGGTTGCGCGCGGCGGGCGGCTCGGCATGCTCGGCAACACCGACTTCATGGATACGCCGTTCAACATCACGAGCTATACGTCGAAGCTGATCGAGGATCAGCAGGCCAGCACGGTATCCGACGTGCTGGAAAACGATCCGTCGGTGCGCTTCACGACGTCGACCGGCCATATCTACGAGAACTACAGCATTCGCGGTTTCAACGTGAATGCCGACGATCTCGCGTTCAACGGCATGTACGGACTCGCGCCCTACGGCCATTCGCCGACCGAGTTCATCGAGCGCATCGAGGTACTGAAGGGCCCCAACGCGCTGCTCAACGGCATGTCGCCGAGCGGCGGCGTGGGCGGGGCGATCAACCTGGTGCCGAAGCGGGCGGGCGACAAGCCGCTCGCCCGCATCACCGCCGACTACATCTCCGACAGCCAGTTCGGCGTGCAGGCCGATGTCGGCCGGCGCTTCGGCGATCGGAATCAGGTGGGCATCCGGATGAACGGTTCCTATCGCGACGGCCGCACGACGATGGACGGCCAGAACAAGAAGCGGGAGTTCGGATCGCTCGCGTTCGATTTCAAGGGCGAGCGTGCGCGCTTCTCGCTTGATGCGTACACCGATACCGAACGATTCGACGGCGGCAGCCCGTGGATGGCGTCGTTCGCGAGTCGGGTGGCGCCGCCGCCGTCGGCGGGCGCCAACCTGCTGCGCGGCGCATGGGGCAAGGTGTTCAACCAGGCGGTGGTCGCGCGGGCCGAAGCCGACGTTACCGACCGGCTGACCGTGTACGCCGGCATCGGCAGTCTCACCTATCGCTACGCCGGCTTCATCAACGGCACGCGCGCCGGCGCGATCAAGCCCGACGGCAGCTATCGCGCGATGACCTACAACCAGGACGGCTACAACGACACGCTGTCGATGGAGGCCGGCGTGCGCGCCCGCTTCCGGACCGGACCGGTCAAGCATCAGCTGGTCTTCAGCGCGACGTCGCTGCAGATCGAAGGCGGGACGATCAACAAGACGAGCGCCGCCTACGCGTCGAACATCTACGCGCCGGTCGACCCGCTTCTTGCGCCGTCGCCGGGCAGCGCGCCCAAGACTTCCGAGACGACGCTGTCGGGCGTGGCGCTGGCCGACACGCTGTCGGTGGCGAACGATCGGGTACTGCTGACGGTGGGGCTGCGCAGCCAGCGCGTGCGGGCGAAAACCTACGCGGCCGCGACCGGCAAGCAGACGGCGGACTACAACGAGACCGCGCTGACCCCCGCGGTCGGGCTGGTCTTCAAGCCGTTCGGCCCCGACGTGTCGCTGTATGCGAACTACGTCGAGGGGCTCACCCAAGGCGACACCGTCGGCGACGTCACGGCGAAGAACTACGGGCAGATGTTCGCGCCGTACAAGAGCAAGCAGATCGAGGTCGGCGCGAAGTGGGAGACCGGCGAATTCGCGAACACGCTGAGCCTGTTCCAGATCACGAAGCCGAGCATGCTGCGCGACGTCGCGAGCAACACCTACAACGCGGACGGCGAGCAGCGCAACCGGGGCGTCGAATGGAACGTCTTCGGCCAGGTGGTGCCGCGCGTGCGGGTGCTGGGCGGTGTCGCGTATACGCAGGCGATTCTCACGCATACGGCGGTGCGAGCCTACGACGGCAACACCGCATTCGGCGTGCCGAAATGGACTGCGAACCTGGGGCTCGAATGGGATGCGCCATGGCTCGCCGGATTCACGCTGAGCGGTCGCGCGGTGGCGACCAGCGCGCAGTTCGTCAATTCGTCGAACACGCAGCGGATTCCCGGCTGGACCCGCTTCGACCTCGGCGCGCGTTACGCGACGCGGGTCGCGGGCCGTGGCGTCGTGCTGCGCGGCGGCGTCGAAAATGTCGCGAACCGGACGTTCTGGGCCGGGTCGTTCAACGACGGTTTCGTCACGCAGAACGCGCCGCGCACCTTCAAGGTGTCGGCCAGCATCGATTTCTGACGGGTGTTACGGATGACGATGTTTTCGAAGTGTCTGCTTCGCATCGCGTGTGCGTGGCTCTGCGGCGCGTGGGCGTCGGCGCCCGGCGCGAACGCGGCAGATGTCGCGGATCGGCCGCTAGCGGCGGGGCGGACCGCTGCGGGAGAATTGGCAGACCAGGACCGCGCCTATCCGCTTTCGCTCGAGGCGGGCGCGTTCGTGCAGGGCCGCCTGGACGGTGCGGCGGCGAACGTCGACCTGGTCGACCGCGATGGTCGGCACGTGCGCCGCTTGCTGCAAACCGATGCGCCGTCGCGCGGTTTCATGTTCGTCGCACCGGAGGCGGGCGGATACGCGCTGCGCGTCGGGGCTGCGTCCGGCGCCACGCCGCCGCCAGACGCGCGCGGCTATCGGCTCACGATCGAGCAGATCGTGCCGCGCGCGCAACAGCATCGGCCCGAGGCCGCCATCGCGAGTCCGCGGCTGCGCGCGCTGGCGGACACGCTGCAGGCAGGCGGCGATACCGGCGCGTTCTGGCGGGAAATGGCGGCGCATGGCACGCCGCTCGTCGAGCCCGCGCCGGCGCAGCCGGGCGGGACCGACGCGACCGTCGCGCGCGGCCTCGTGCCCGTCGACGAAGCGACCCGGCTCGTCACGTTCCTGTGGCGCGGCGCGCGTGACAACGTGCGCTTGCTCGGCAGCCCGTCGGGCGAGCACGATGCGCTGCAGCGCCTGCCGGGCAGCGACGTCTGGTATCGCAGCTACGTGGTGCCCGCGACCACGCGGCTCAGCTATCTGCTCGCGCCCGACGTGCCCGAACTGGACCGGCCGGACGCGGAGCGCCGCCGCGCGATTCTCGCGACCGCACAGCGCGATCCGTTCAACCCGCGCGGCTTCATGGGGCCGGGGCTCGACCCGTATCAGGGCAAGTCGGTGCTGGAGCTGCCCGACGCACCGCCGCAGCCGTGGCGCGTGCGGCGTCCTGCCGTGCCCGAGGGGCGCGTCGAAGCGTTTCGTTTCGACAGCACGATCCTCGGCAACACGCGCGACGTCTATCTCTATCGTCCGGCGGGCTATCGCAGCGACGATCCCGCGCGCGCGCTCGCGGTGATCTTCGACGCGCACGCGTATGCCGACCCCGACACCGTGCCGACGCCGACAATCCTCGACAACCTGATCGCCGAGGGACGCCTGCCCAGGACGGCGGCGGTAATCGTCGGCAATCCGGACAGCACGACGCGCGGCCGCGAGCTGCCGCCGAATCCGGCGTTCGCGCGTTTCCTCGCCGACGAGCTGATGCCATGGGCGCGCGGGCAGGGCGTGAGTGCCGTCCCGGCGCGCACCGTGATCGCGGGGTCGAGCTATGGCGGCCTCGCGTCCGCGTATGCGGCGTTCCGGCATCCGGAGCTGTTCGGCAACGTGCTGAGCCAGTCGGGCTCGTTCTGGTGGGCGCCCGCGCAGGGCGATGCGCGCACCCGAGCGGCCGAATGGCTGACCCGCGAATATGCGGCGCGCGACCGGCTGCCGGTTCGTTTCTATCTGGAGAGCGGCCGTTTCGAGGACGGCAAGGGGCCGGCGGGAATCGGCACGACGAGCCGGCATCTGCGCGACGTGCTGAATGCGAGGGGCTATCCCGTGACGTATGCGGAAACCGCCAGCGGACACGACTACCTGCATTGGCGCGGATCGCTGGCCTGCGGGTTGATCGCGCTGATCGGCACGCCCGGCGCACGGGCCGCGCTGCATCGCACGGCGCCCGAATCGGCCGATGCGGCGATCGTGAGCCGCGCGTGCCCGCTGCTTTAGCGCGAGCGAGGGCGGGGGCGGGGGCCGTCGAGTCGCGTCAGCAGGCCGCCCAGTCGACCGCGGCGCGCGCGTGCAGCGCGGTAGTGTCGAATACCGGCAGCGGCGTATCGGCGGCACCGATCAGCAGCGTGATTTCGGTACAGCCGAGTATCACGCCTTGCGCGCCGCGCTGCGCGAGCCGTTCGATGATGGCCTGGTAGGTTGCCCGGGAGGCGGGGTCGATCACGCCGTGGCACAGTTCGTCATAGATGATCCGGTGGACTTCCGCCCGTTCCCGCTCGTCCGGTACGAGCACGTCGAGCTCGAACTGCTCGCGCAGCCGCTGCGCATAGAACGGCAACTCCATCGTGTAGCGCGTGCCGAGCAGGCCGACCCGCTCGACGCCGGCGCGCTTGAGCGCGTCGCCCGTCGGGTCGGCGATATGCAGACACGGCACCGCAACCGCCTGTTCGATCGCGCCGAACACCCGGTGCATCGTATTGGTGGTCAGCACGACGAGTTCCGCGCCCGCGCGTTCGAGCTGGCCGGCCGCCGCCGCCATCCGCGCGCCGAGCGCATCCCAGTCCTGTGCGCGCTGCAGCACCTCGATCTCCGCGAAATCGACCGTCACCATCACGCTGCGTGCGTTGTGATGGCCGCCGTGCAGCGCCTTCGAATACTGGTTCATCATGCGGTAATACTCCGCCGACGATTCCCAGCTCATTCCTCCGATCAATCCGATGGTTTTCATGCAAGGTCTCCTGCCGATCCGATGGGTGGGTCGAGTATAGGGAGCGGTGCCTGCCGGCGGCGGTACACCCGGGTGCCGATCGGACCGGTACGGCGCCCGGCACGATGGCAGTACGGGGCAGTTGAAACGCTTACTGTGTTTTTGTACAGTAACGGCACCTTGAACCTATCCTCACATTCTCACGACGCCACGCCGCTGCCGCCGGGCCGCGCGGATGCGCTCGCGCGCAAGATCATCCACTGCGATTGCGACTGCTTCTACGCGTCGGTGGAGATGCGCGACGATCCGTCGTTGCGCGGCCGGCCGCTCGCCGTCGGCGGGCGGCCCGACCAGCGCGGCGTGATCGCCACCTGCAACTACGATGCGCGGCGCTTCGGCGTGCATTCGGCGATGTCGTCCGCGCTTGCGATGCGCAAGTGCCCCGATCTGCTGATCCTGCCGCCCGCGATGGACAAGTATCGCGCCGCGTCGCGGCTCATCATGTCGATCTATCGCGACTACACGCCCGATGTCGAGCCGCTGTCGCTCGACGAAGCCTATCTCGACGTCAGCGGCTCGGAGCGCTGCCAGGGCAGTGCGACGCGGATCGCGCAGGAGATCCGCGCCCGCGTGTATGAAACGGTCGGCGTCACGGTGTCGGCGGGCGTCGCGCCGAACAAGTTCGTCGCGAAGATCGCGTCCGACTGGAACAAGCCCGATGGCCTCTTCGTGGTGCGGCCGCGGGAAGTGGACGCATTCGTCGCTGCGCTGCCGGTGCGCAAGCTGTTCGGCGTCGGCAAGGTCACGGCGGCACGGCTCGACAAGCTCGGCATCCAGACCTGCGCACAGTTGCGCGAATGGTCGCTGTTCGACCTGCATCGTGCGTTCGGCGCGTTCGGCCGGCGCCTGTACGAGCTGTCGCGCGGGATCGACGAACGGCCGGTGCGCGCGGACCAGGCGCGCAAGTCGGTCAGCGTCGAGACGACCTACGTGCACGATCTGACGACGCCCGCGCAATGCGCGGAAGAGATTCGCCGGCTCACCGCGCTGCTCGACACGCGGATCGAGCGGGCCGGCGCGGCGCGCTCGATCAGAAAGCTGTACGTGAAGATCCGTTTCGCCGACTTCCAGCGGACCACGGTCGAGTGCGTGGCCGACGCGACCGACGCGGACACGGCCGTCGCGCTGCTCGACAAGGGGCTCGCGCGGCGCCGGCAGCCGGTGCGGCTGCTGGGCGTCGGCGTGCGGATCGACGAAGACACCGCCGAGCGGCACGGCCAGATCGCGTTGTTCGACAGCGCGCCGCCCGACGGGCGATAAAAAACGGCAACCCGCGCGAGCGGATTGCCGTGGATCGGACAGGCCGGCGCGCGGGCCGGCATCGGATGCTCAGTGCGCGGCGTCCGTCATCCCGTTATGGCGCAGCAGCGCGTCGATGTTCGGTTCGCGGCCGCGGAACGCCTTGAACGACTCCATCGCGGGACGGCTGCCGCCCACCTCGAGAATCTCACGGCGGTAGCGCGTGCCGGTCGCGGTGTCGAGCACGCTGCCGCCGGCAGCCTGCGCGGCTTCCTCGAACGCCGCGTACGCATCGGCGGACAGCACCTCGGCCCACTTGTAGCTGTAGTAGCCGGCCGCATAGCCGCCCGCGAAGATGTGGCTGAACGTGTTCGGCCAGCGCGAGAACGGCGCCTGCGGAATCACGTGGAAGCGTTCGTTGATGTCGCGGGCGAACGCGTTGACGCTGGTCCGGCCGGCGGGGTCGAAATCGACGTGCAGCAGCATGTCGAACATCGAGAACACGATCTGGCGCAGCGTACCCAGCCCGCTCTGGAAGTTCTTCGCGGCGAGCATCTTGTCGAACAGCGCGCGCGGCAGCGGCGCACCCGTTTCCACGTGCGACGACATCGACGTCAGCACGTCCCATTCCCAGCAGAAGTTCTCCATGAACTGCGACGGCAGCTCGACCGCGTCCCATTCGACGCCGTTGATGCCCGATACGCCGATTTCGTCGACGCGGGTCAGCATGTGGTGCAGACCGTGGCCGAACTCGTGAAACAGCGTGATCACCTCGTCGTGCGTGAAGCACGCGGGCTTGCCGCCGACCGGCGCGGAGAAGTTGCAGGTCAGGTACGCGACGGGCGTCTGCACGCTGCCGTTGCCGCGCTTCGCGCGCGAGCGGGCGTCGTCCATCCATGCGCCGCCGCGCTTGCCTTCGCGCGCGTAGAGGTCGAGATAGAACTGCGCGACCAGCGAACCGTCGCGATTCTCGACGCGGAAAAAGCGCACGTCCTCGTGCCACACCGGCGCGTCGTCGGGCTTGATGCGCACGCCGAACAGCGTTTCCGTGACCGTGAACAAGCCCTTCAGCGCGGCCGGCTCGGGGAAGTACTGCTTCACTTCGTTTTCGGAGAACGCGTAGCGCTGCTGGCGCAGCTTTTCGGCGGCGTAGGCAACATCCCACGGCGCGAGCGTGTCCATCCCGAGTTCCTTCGCGGCGAACGCGCGCAGTTCGTCCCAGTCTTTTTCCGCATGTGCCCGCGCGCGGGCGGCGAGATCTTCCAGGAACGCGGTCACCTGCTGCGGCGATTCGGCCATCTTCGGCGCGAGCGAGACTTCCGCGAAATCGCGATAGCCGAGCATCCGGGCCTCCTCGCGGCGCAGCTTGAGCTGGTCGGCGACGATCGCGGTGTTGTCCCATTCGGCATTGCCGCCGCCGTATTGCGCGCCGAGTTCGGACGCGCGCGTCACGTAGGCGCGATACATCGCCTCGCGCATCGTGCGGTTGTCCGAGTATTGGAGCACGGGGAAGTACGACGGGAAATGCAGCGTGAATTTCCAGCCGTCCTTGTCGTCCTTCTGCGCGGCCTCGCGCGCGGCCGCGATCGCGTCGTCCGGCAGGCCGGCCAGCTCGGCCTCGGTCTGCGCGAAATACGCATACGCATTGGTCGCATCGAGCACGTGGTCGGAGAACGATTTCGACAGCGCGGCCTGCTGTTCCTGCAGTTCCGCGAAGCGCGGCTTCCGGTCCTCGGGCAACTCGGCGCCGGACAGACGGAAGTCGCGCAGCGCGTTGTCGAGGATCTTCTTGCGCTCGACGGACAGCGACGCGTATTCGGCGCCGGCGGCGATCGCCTTGTACTTTTCGTACAGCGCGAGATTCTGGCCGACGCTCGACCAGAACTCGGTCACGCGCGGCAGATTCTCGCCGTATGCGGCACGCAGCGCCGGCGTATCGGCGACGGCGTTCAGGTGGCCGACGACGCCCCACGCCCGGCCGAGCGGCTCGGTCGCGCGCTCGACGGTTTCGACGATGTCCTGCCAGGTCGCGGGCGTGGCGGGGTCCGCCGCGCGCGTGACCGCGTCGTCGGCGGTTTCCAGCAGTGCGTCGAGGGCGGGGGTGATGTGTTCTGGGCGGATTTCGCCGAAACGGGGCAAGCCGGTGAAATCGAGAAGCGGATTCGCTGTTGCGCTGACGGACATAGTGCTCCCTGATTATTTCGGATTGAAACGGAAGACGGAAGGCGGCGCGAAGCCGCCCGGTATCGACATTATTGTGGCGCCTTGCGCGCTTTCCAATCGATTGTTCCTAACGAAGCGATTGGCGCGGTAAGCCGGGCCGCGTTCAGCCCGCGTCCGCCGCGCGCTCGGCCGCTTCGAGCGTGTTGATCAGCAGCATCGTGATCGTCATCGGTCCGACGCCGCCCGGCACCGGCGTGAGATGGCCCGCCACCGCGCCGACACCGGCGAAATCGACGTCGCCGCACAGCTTGCCTTCGTCGGTGCGGTTCATGCCGACGTCGATCACCGTCGCGCCCGGTTTCACCATGTCCGCCGTCAGCACGTTGCGCTTGCCCACGGCCGCGACGATCACGTCGGCCTGGCGGGTGTGCGCCGCGAGGTCGCGGGTCTTGCTGTGGCAGATCGTGACGGTCGCGCCGGCTTCGAGCAGCAGCAGCGCCATCGGCTTGCCGACGATGTTCGAGCGGCCGATCACGACCGCGTTCGCGCCCTGCAGCGGGATGCCGTACGCGTCGAACATCTTCATCACGCCGTACGGCGTGCACGGACGGAACAGCGGCTTGCCCGTCATCAGCGCGCCGGCGTTCGCGACGTGGAAGCCGTCGACATCCTTCTCCGGCGCGATCGCCTCGATGACCTTGTGGCTGTCGATGTGCGCGGGGAGCGGCAGTTGCACGAGGATGCCGTGGATTCGCGGGTCGCGGTTCAGTTCGTCGATCCGCTTGAGCAGGTCGGCTTCCGGCAGCACGGCCGGATAGCTGTCCTTCAGCGAGAAGAAGCCGTTGTCCTCGCACGCCTTGATCTTGTTGCGCACGTAGACCTCGCTGGCCGGGTTGTCGCCGACGAGAATCACGGCGAGGCCGGGCTGATGACCACGGGCGGCGAGGGCGCCGGCGCGTTGCGCGGCGGCGGCGCGCAAGGTCTTGGAAAGGGCGTTGCCGTCGATCAGGGTGGCTGTCATGGTGGGATTCGCTTGGCGAGTTGGGAATGCGGGTGTGCGGCACGGCTGGCGCGCCGCAGCGAAGCACGCAATTATACCGGTCGCCTGCCGCGGTCCGACATGATCGCACCGGAACGCGCCATGCGGCGCCGGGCGGGCAGCCGGCGGACGATATAGCGCGGGATAGATAACGGGGGGCGCGGAAAACGGCGGGAGGGGCGAGGGCGGCCGGCGGCGGCCCGGCGCCCGATCGACAGGCCCGACGCGAGGGCGCCGGGCGAACGGGGAACGGCGCGGCGGCCGCTCAGGCCTGTTTCTTCGACAGCGCGAGACGCAACAGGTCGGCGACCGTGTTGACGTTGAGCTTTTCCATGATATTCGCGCGGTGCGCTTCGACCGTCTTGATGCTGATGCCGAGATCGTCGGCGATCTGCTTGTTCAGGCGGCCGGCGATGATCCGCTCGAGCACCTGCTGCTCGCGCGCGGTCAGCTTCGACAGGCGCTCGCTCGCGGCGCGCTGCTCCTGGACGCTCTTGCTTTCGCTGCGGGCCTTGTCGAGCATGCGCTCGACCAGCTTGCGCAGTTCGGCTTCGTCGAACGGTTTCTCGATGAAATCCATCGCGCCCTTTTTCATGGTCGACACGGCCATCGGCACGTCGCCGTGGCCCGTCACGAAGATGATCGGCAGCGCGGCGTTGTCGGCGATCAGGCGCTCCTGCAATTCGAGGCCGCTCATGCCGGACATCCGCACGTCGAGGATCAGGCAGGCGATCTGGCCCGCCTGCTGCGCGGGCTGGTAGGCATCGAGGAACTGCTCGGCGCTCGAGAAGCATTGCACGCGATAGCCGTTCGCCTCCAGCAGCCAGCGCAGCGAGTCGCGCACGGCCTCGTCATCGTCGACGACAAAGACGGTTTCCTGAGGGGTGGTGACAGGGCTATTCATATATCTCCCGTTACAGTATGTGATGTCGATGCCTCGGACCCGCCGCGGCCGAGATCCTCGGGTTCCCCAATGGGCAGACTGCAGTGGAACGTCGCGCCGGAGATCCGGCCGTCGGCCTCGACGTTGTTGACCACCCACAGACGCCCGCGATGCGATTCGATAATCGAACGGCAGATGTTCAGCCCCATGCCCATCCCGTCGGACTTGGTGCTGTAAAACGGTTCAAACAGTCGTTCGGCCGTCGCCTCGTCGACGCCCGGACCCTGGTCGATCACGCGGATGTCGACGAAGCCCGCTTCCAGGTCGGCGACGACGCGGATCGCGCCGTCGAGCGCCTGCGGCCGGGCGTCCTGCATCGCCTCGGCGGCGTTCTTCATCAGGTTGACGAGCACCTGCTCGATCAGCACCGGGTCGACATAAATAATAGGCATTCTGGCGCGGATTTCGGTGACGATGCGAATCCGGCGCTTGCGGGCCTCGATTTCCGCGAGGCCGACCGCATCCGCGACGATGTCCGCGACCCGCGCCGGCTCGCGTTTCGGCTCGCTGCGCTTCACGAATTCGCGGATCCGCTTGACGATCATCCCGGCGCGCAGCGCCTGCTGCGCGGTTTTTTCGAGCGCGGGCAGCAGGGTCTCGGGCGCCGAGCGGCCGCTTTTCACGAGCGCGACCGTCCCCGAACAATAATTGTTGATCGCGGCGAGCGGCTGGTTCAGCTCGTGCGCAATCGACGACGCCATTTCGCCCATCGTCATCAATCGGCTCGTGAACTGCAGTTTTTCTTCCTGCTGGTGCGCGAGTTCCTGCGCCTTCTTGCGGGTCGTGATGTCGGTGGCGATCTGCATCTGCGCGAGGTGGCCGTCGACCCACTGGATGTACTGGCGGCGCACTTCGAACCATTTCTGGATGCTCTCGACGTACACCTCCTGCGCGTCGGCGGTGCTCTCGGTGAGCGCCGCCGCGGGCAGGCCCGCATACGCGTCGACCAGATCGATCGAGTCCGACGACGCCTGCGCGCTGTCGAAGCCGCCGCCGGACAGTTCGAGATGGCCGTCCGGCCGGATCCCGAACAAATGGCGGTAGTAGCGGTTCGCGAACAGCAGCTCCGCTTCGTCGGCGGCCAGCACCGATACCGCCGCATCGAGGCTTTCGAGGACGGTGGTGAAGCGCTCGTGCGCGGCGGCGAGTTCCTCGCGCGCGCGCTTCGGTTCGGTGATGTCCGTCATCGACGACATCCAGCCGGTCTGCCGGCCGGCGCTGTCGATCAGCGGCGACACGTAGAGACGGGCGTGGAACAGCGAGCCGTCCTTGCGCCGCACCCGCAGCTCGAAGCCCGACGACGGCGCCTTGCCGCGCAGCGTCATGTCCAACTGGCGCTGCATTTCCGGATAAGCGTCGCGCGGCCAATACGGAAACGGCGCGACCTTGCCGACGAGGTCGCTCTCGTCCCAGCCTGTCATCCGGCAGAACGCCGGATTCACATGGGTGATGCGGCCGTGCATGTCGAGCACGCGCATGCCGATCAGGACGGAGTTTTCCATCGCGCGGCGGAAGAACGCCTCGGCGTAGAGCGCCTGCTGCGCCTCGAAGCGCTGGCGGGTGTGCTTCCACAGGCTCCAGAGGCTCCACAGCACGAAGCACGACAGCCCCGCGACCAGCCACACGAGCGTGTTGTTGGTCAGGTTCGTCATCTGCGGGTAGGCGTACACGCGTACCGTCAAGCCCTGGCCGGGCGGGTCGAGCGGCAGGTCGTAGTGCGCGTCGCGCGGCAGGCGCGGCCGCGACGAGGTCGATGCCAGTTCGCGGTTGTTCGCGTCGGTGATCGAGATCTTGTACTTGGCCGACAGTTCCTGCGGGATGTCGTGCTTGAGAATGCCCTCGACGGAGAACACCGCCGCGACCGAGCCGAGATAGTCGCGGTCGCGCATCACGGGCGTCTGCAGCGTCAGGTAGCCGTTGCCGAAATCGTCGTAGACGAGCGGCGAGTAGGCCTGCCGGCGCGTACTGCGCGCGTCGGCGAACGCGCCGCGCGCGACGTCCTCCATCTGCGAATCGTTGGGCTTCGACAGGCGCTGGCCGAGCACCGGCAGCAGCATCGCGGGCCAGCGCTTAGTGCCGGGCGACGTGTACCAGTTCAGGTAGAGGATCTCGGGGTGGGCCTGCATGATGTCGCCGACGGCCAGCTGGAACGCGTGCTCGTCGATGCGGCCGGCCGCGAGATCGCGCGCGAAGGCCTGCAGTTGTTCTTGAGCGCCCGTCATCGACAGGCGGATCTGCTGCTGCGCCCAGGCGACGTTGCGGTAGAGCGTGTCTTCCTGCTGCTGCTGCTCGCGGCGGTTGAGGCTCCACAGAATGAGGCTCATCACCACGAGGAACACCAGGATCGACAGCAGGGGAGTCAGTAGATAGGAATTGGACCACCACGGTCCGTGGTGCCAGCGGGACGGCTGCGATTCCGCCGGCGAACCCGACGGTCGCGCCGAGCGTGCGAAAAGCCGTTCGGTCAACATGGCTGGATTGTAGCGCAGCGCATAGTACGCCCAAGGCGCGTAGGAAATATTGAACCGAAAGCGAAATTGTTAAGAGGTAAAGGAAGCTGGAACCCTTGTCGGGTGGGTGCAGCGCAGCAATATTTCATATTACGAGAAAAGATCTCACAATTCGAAAATTTTGTTGCGCGCAGCCCGCGACGCTCTTTACAATCCGCGGGAGCTTGCCGCAGCCGGCCGGAACGGCGTCGTCTGCACGAAGAGCGATCCTCACATTTCAGGACCCAGGAGACGAGTATGTCCGCTGTACCGAACGAAGTGATGAAGTATGTCGTCGCCGATCGTGACGACGATCCCCAGGAAACCGTCGAATGGCTCGAAGCGCTGGACGGCGTGATCTCCTCCGTCGGTCCCGGCCGCGCGCACTACCTGATCGAGAAGCAGATCGAATTCGCCCGCGTGCACGGCGAACACCTGCCGTTCTCCGCGAACACTCCGTACATCAACACGATTCCGGTCGAAAACCAGGCGAAGATCCCCGGCGACCAGGACATCGAACACCGGATCCGCTCGTACACGCGCTGGAACGCGATCGCGATGGTCGTGCGCGCGGGCAAGGACACCAACGTCGGCGGCCATATCGCGTCGTTCGCGTCGGCCGCGACGCTCTATGACGTCGGCTACAACCATTTCTGGCACGCGCCGTCCGCCGAGCATGGCGGCGATCTCGTGTTCGTGCAGGGCCATTCGTCGCCGGGCGTGTATTCCCGCGCGTTCCTGCTCGGCCGTCTGACCGAGAATCAACTGGACAACTTCCGCCAGGAAGTGGGCGGCAACGGCATTTCGTCGTACCCGCACCCGTGGCTGATGCCGGACTTCTGGCAGTTCCCGACCGTGTCGATGGGCCTCGGCCCGATCATGGCGATCTACCAGGCGCGCTTCATGAAGTACCTGCAGGCGCGCGGCATCGTGACGACGGAGGGCCGCAAGGTGTGGGCGTTCCTCGGCGACGGCGAGACGGACGAGCCGGAATCGCTCGGCGCGATCGGCATGGCGAGCCGCGAGAAGCTCGACAACCTGGTGTTCGTGATCAACTGCAACCTGCAGCGTCTCGACGGCCCGGTGCGCGGCAACGGCAAGATCATCCAGGAACTGGAATCGGAATTCCGCGGCGCCGGCTGGAACGTGATCAAGGTGATCTGGGGCAGCCGCTGGGATGCGCTGTTCGCACGCGACAAGACGGGTGCGCTGATGCGCCGGATGATGGACGTCGTCGACGGCGAGTACCAGACCTACAAGTCGGAATCGGGCGCGTTCGTCCGCGAGCATTTCTTCAACACGCCCGAGCTGAAGGCGCTCGTCGCGGACTGGTCCGACGACGACATCTGGAATCTGAACCGCGGCGGCCACGATCCGCACAAGATCTACGCGGCCTTCCAGGAAGCGAGCAATTCGAAGGGCGCGCCGACCGTGATTCTCGCGAAGACCATCAAGGGCTACGGGATGGGCGAGTCGGGCCAGGCGATGAACATCACGCACCAGCAGAAGAAGCTGCCCGTCGAGCAACTGAAGAAGTTCCGCGACCAGTTCCGTCTGCCGATCTCGGACGACGTGATCGCCGACGTGCCGTACCTCAAGTTCGAGGAAGGCTCGAAGGAGCTCGAATACATGCGTGCGCGCCGGATGGACCTCGGCGGCTACCTGCCGCAGCGCCGCCAGAAGGCGCAGTCGCTGCCGGTGCCGGCGCTCGACGCGTTCGAGCCGCTGCTGAAGGGCACGGGCGAAGGCCGCGAGATCTCGACGACGATGGCGTTCGTGCGGATCCTGAACATCCTGCTGAAGGACAAGGCGCTCGGCAAGCGCATCGTGCCGATCGTGCCCGACGAGTCGCGCACGTTCGGGATGGAAGGCTTGTTCCGCCAGATCGGCATCTGGAACCAGCAGGGCCAGAAGTACGTACCGGAAGATTCCGACCAGTTGATGTTCTACAAGGAATCGGAAACCGGCCAGATCCTGCAGGAAGGGATCAACGAAGCAGGCGGCATGTGCGACTGGATCGCGGCGGCGACGTCGTATTCGACGCACGGCGAGATCATGGTGCCGTTCTACATCTTCTACTCGATGTTCGGCTTCCAGCGTATCGGCGACCTGGCATGGGCGGCGGGCGACATGCGTTCGCGCGGCTTCCTGCTCGGCGGCACGGCGGGGCGCACGACGCTCAACGGCGAAGGCCTGCAGCACGAAGACGGCCACTCGCTGCTGTGGGCGGCGTCGGTGCCGAACTGCGTGAGCTACGATCCGACCTTCGGCTACGAACTCGCGGTCATCATGCAGGACGGCCTGCGCCGGATGGTGCAGGAGCAGGAAGACGTGTACTACTACGTCACGGTGATGAACGAGAACTACGAGCACCCGGCGATCCCGCAGGGCGAGCACGTAGCGGCGGACATCATCAAGGGCATGTACGCGTTCCGGAAGGCGGACGCCGACAAGAAGGCGCCGCGCGTGCAACTGATGGGCGCGGGCACGATCTTCAACGAAGTGATCGCCGCGGCCGACCTGCTGAAGAACGACTGGGGTGTCGCCGCCGATCTGTGGAGCGTGCCGAGCTTCACCGAGCTGGCGCGCGAAGGCCATGAGGTCGAGCGCTGGAACCTGCTCAATCCGACCGGCGAGCGTCGCCAGTCGCACGTGCAGAAGTGCCTGAAGGACACGCAAGGTCCGGTCGTCGCGTCGACCGACTACGTCCGCGCGCTGGTCGACCAGATCCGCGGTCAGGTCGATCGCCGTTTCGTTGTGCTCGGCACCGACGGCTACGGCCGCTCGGACACGCGGGCGAACCTGCGCCACTTCTTCGAGGTCGACCGCCATTGGGTCACCGTCGCGGCGCTCAATGCGCTGGCCGACGAAGGCACGATCGAGCGCAAGGTCGTCGCCGATGCGATCGCGAAGTACAACCTCGATCCGTCCAAGCCCAACCCGATGACGGTTTAACGCACGCATGCCGTGTGATGCCGCGCCGGCCGTCCGTCCCGGACGGGCGGCGCAGCTCAGGAGACACAGACAGATGAGTCAAGCAATCGAAGTGAAGGTGCCGGATATCGGCGATTACAAGGATGTGCCCGTCATCGAAGTGCTCGTGAAGGCGGGCGACGCGGTCGAACCCGAGCAGTCGCTCGTCACGCTCGAGTCCGACAAGGCGACGATGGACGTGCCGAGCCCGGTGGGCGGCACGGTCAGGGAAGTGAAGGTCAAGGTGGGCGATTCCGTTTCGGAAGGCACGCTGATCATCCTGCTCGAAGGCAGCGCCGAGGCGAAGCCCGCGCAGGCGAACGGCGCTGCCGCGCCTGCGAGTGCGCCTGCGGCCGCAGCGGCCCCGGCGGCCCCCGCAGCGTCGGGCGGCGGCGCGGTCGAAGTGAAGGTGCCGGATATCGGCGACTACAAGGACGTGCCCGTCATCGAGATCGGCGTGAAGATCGGCGATACGGTCGAGAAGGAGCAGTCGCTCGTCACGCTCGAATCCGACAAGGCGACGATGGACGTGCCGAGCCCGGCCGCCGGCGTGGTGAAGGACATCAAGGTCAAGGTGGGCGACGCGGTGTCGGAAGGCACGCTGATCGTGTTGCTGGAGTCGGCCGGCGGTGCGAGCGCGCTCGCCGCGGCGCCGCAGGCTGCGCCCGCTCCGGCTCCGGCCGCACCGGCGCCCGCGCCGAAGGCTGCCGCGCCCGCTCCAGCGGCTCCGGCTCCGGCTCCGGCCGCGGCACCCGCCGCGAGCGGCGAGTATCGCGCAAGCCACGCGTCGCCGTCGGTGCGAAAGTTCGCGCGCGAACTGGGCGTCGACGTGTCGCGTGTGCAGGGCACGGGTCCGAAGAGCCGCATCACGAAGGACGACATCACCGGTTTCGTGAAGGGCGTGATGACCGGCCAGCGCGCGGCGCCGGCCGGTGCGGGCGCGCCCGCGAGCGGTGGCGAGCTGAACCTGCTGCCGTGGCCGAAGGTCGATTTCGCGAAATTCGGCCCGGTCGATCCGAAGCCGCTGTCGCGCATCAAGAAGATCTCGGGCGCGAACCTGCATCGCAACTGGGTGATGATCCCGCACGTCACGAACAACGACGAAGCCGACATCACCGAGCTCGAAGCGCTGCGCGTGCAGCTCAACAAGGAGAACGAGAAGGCGGGCGTGAAGTTCACGATGCTCGCGTTCGTGATCAAGGCCGTGGTGTCGGCGCTGAAGAAATTCCCGACGTTCAACGCGAGCCTCGACGGCGACAATCTCGTATTCAAGCAGTACTACCACGTCGGTTTTGCCGCCGATACGCCGAATGGCCTCGTCGTGCCGGTGATTCGCGACGCGGACAAGAAGGGCCTCGTCGACATCGCGAAGGAAATGACCGATCTGTCGAAGGCGGCTCGCGAAGGCAAGCTGAAGCCGGATCAGATGCAAGGCGGCTGCTTCTCGATTTCGTCGCTCGGCGGGATCGGCGGCACGAATTTCACGCCGATCATCAACGCGCCGGAAGTGGCGATCCTCGGTCTGTCGCGCAGCGCGATGAAGCCGGTGTGGGACGGCAAGCAGTTCGTGCCGAAGCTCACGCTGCCGCTGTCGCTGTCGTATGACCATCGCGTGATCGACGGTGCGGAAGCGGCGCGTTTCAACGCGTATCTCGCGGCGATCCTGGCCGATTTCCGGCGCGTGATTCTTTGATGAGCGGGGGAGCTTGCAACGGCGCGGATAGGTTGTCGGTCATTCGCGCCTCGTCGTTGAACCTGTATCGCTGACGGTGTGCCGGCGTCGCCCTCGTGCGGCGCGGCGGGCGCTTTTCCCGGTCTTTCGGGGAAAAAGCGCCCACAAGATACGCGCGTCCTCGGGCGGACGGCAAAGATGGTTCTGCCCAGGTGCGCGTCTCTTCGTCAGGGCGTGGCAGGTTCCGGCCGCGAGTTTCTCTCCCTCTGTCTGCAGCCAATCAAGAAGGGGACAGTAATGAGTCTCATCGAAGTCAAAGTACCGGATATCGGCGATTTCAGCGGCGTCGATGTCATCGAAGTCAACATCAAGCCCGGCGACGTGATCGAGAAGGAGCAGACGCTCGTCACGCTCGAATCCGACAAGGCATCCATGGAAGTGCCGAGCGACGTCGCCGGCACGGTGAAGGAAGTCCGCATCAAGGCCGGCGACAAGGTCTCGCAAGGCACGGTCGTCGCGATCGTCGAAGCCGCCGAAGCGACCGCCGCGCCCGCGAAGGCGCCGGAAGCCGCCAAGCCTGCCGCCGCCGCGCCCGCGCCTGCCCCGCTGGCCGCGGTGCCCGCTCCGCAGGCCGGCAGCTACGCCGGCGCCGTGGATGTCGAATGCGACATGCTCGTGCTGGGCGCCGGCCCCGGCGGCTACTCGGCCGCGTTCCGCGCCGCCGATCTCGGCATGAAGACCGTGCTGGTCGAGCGCTATGCGACGCTCGGCGGTGTGTGTCTGAACGTCGGCTGCATTCCGTCGAAGGCGCTGCTGCACACCGCGCTCGTCACGGAAGAGGCCGCCGCGCTCGCCGATCACGGCATTTCGTTCGGCAAGCCGGAAATCGATCTCGACAAGCTGCGCGGCTTCAAGTCCGGCGTCGTCAAGAAGCTGACCACGGGCCTTGCCGGTATGGCGAAGGCACGCAAGGTCGAGGTGGTGACGGGCGTCGGCGCGTTCGTCGATCCGTATCACCTCGAAGTCCAGACCGACGGCGGCAAGAAGGTCGTCCGGTTCAAGCAGGCGATCATCGCGGCGGGTTCGCAGGCGGTGAAGCTGCCGTTCATGCCGGAAGATCCGCGCGTCGTCGATTCGACGGGCGCGCTCGAACTGCGCCAGTTGCCGAAGCGCATGCTCGTGATCGGCGGCGGGATCATCGGTCTCGAAATGGCGACCGTCTATTCGACGCTCGGCGCCGAGATCGACGTCGTCGAAATGATGGACGGCCTGATGATGGGCGCCGATCGCGATCTCGTGAAGGTGTGGGAGAAGTACAACGCGAAGCGCTTCGGCAATGTGATGCTGAAGACCAAGACGGTCGGCGCCGAAGCGAAGGAAGACGGCATCTACGTGAAGTTCGAGGGCGAGAAGGCCCCGGCCGACGCGCAGCGCTACGACCTCGTGCTGGTGGCCGTGGGGCGCAGCCCGAACGGCAAGAAGATCGGCGCGGACAAGGCCGGCGTTGCGGTGACGGATCGCGGTTTCATCGACGTCGACCGGCAACTGCGCACGAATGTGCCGCACATCTTCGCGATCGGCGACATCGTCGGTCAGCCGATGCTGGCCCATAAAGCGGTGCACGAGGGCCACGTCGCGGCGGAAGCCGCGCACGGCGAAAAGGCGTATTTCGACGCGCTGCAGATTCCGTCGGTGGCCTACACCGATCCGGAAGTGGCATGGGCGGGTAAGACGGAAGATCAGTGCAAGGCCGAAGGCATCAAGTACGGCAAGGCGGTGTTTCCGTGGGCCGCGTCGGGCCGCGCGATCGCGAATGGCCGCGACGAGGGTTTCACGAAACTGTTGTTCGACGAGGAGACGCATCGCGTGATCGGCGGCGCCATCGTCGGGCTGAACGCGGGTGACCTGATCAGCGAAGTGTGCCTGGCGGTCGAGATGGGCGCGGACGCGGAGGACATCGGCAAGACGATCCACCCGCACCCGACGCTCGGGGAGTCGATCGGCATGGCGGCGGAACTCTACGAAGGGGTCTGTACCGATCTGCCGCCGCAGCGCAAGAAATAAGCGGGGCGCGGCCAACCGCCGCTCGAGACAAACGGCGCTTCCCGCGGGACGGGGAAGCGCCGTTTTTATTGGGTCGCCTCGATGGGTTTTCCTCGCCGCAAAAGAAAAAGCCGCGCTGGCCAGCGCGGCTTTTTGACAGCGGGACAGCGAAAGCGGACTTAGGCTGCCGGCTTGCTGCTGCGACGCGAAGCGGCGGCGGCGCTGTTGGCGGCCTTGGTCGCGACGGCGGCAGCGGCGTTGAAGTTCGTTTCGGCGATTTCAACGGCTTGCTTGGCGGCCTTCTGCACCGTTTCGTAGGTCGTGCTGGCGGCGTTGAGCGCCGACTTCAGCGCGGCAACGGCGGTTTCCGAGCCGGCCGGCGCGTTCTTCGCGACGTTGTCGACGAGCGCCTGCACCTTGCGGTTCTGTTCTTCATACTGGGCTTCGGCGACCTTCGCGAATTCGGCTTGCGTGGCCGATGCGATTTCATACAGGTGGCGGCTGTACGACAGCACCTTTTCGGCGATCGGCTGCGTCAGGCTCGCTTGCAGCGCGAGCAGTTCCTGCGCGTCCTTCACGGACAGCACGCGTTGCACGTTTTCCTGGCTTTCCGCGAGCGTCGACTTCACTACTTGCAGATTCAGCTCGACCAGCTTCTCAACGCCTTCGAACGCCTTGGTCGTCAGACCGAACAAGCTTTCGAGGTGGGCTTTCTGTGCAGCGGCGATTTGCTCGGGGGTCAGCAAAGACATGTTCATGCTCCTGAAATTCGATCGAAGATCGCTGAGGGGGAAGGCACAACTTTAGGGAACAGGCACTGAAGAAACGCTTTGTGCATCGCAACAATGATTGCTATTTTAGGGCGTCAGAAATGAATGTCAAGTGAATTTTGTGCGCCGCACAATACCGGTAAATTATCGATAAAACAATGAGTTAAGTCGTACCAATGGGATCGGTTTCAGGGGAATTCCCACATAGTGCGCAGGCGGTGCCGTTTTGCTGAAGTGCACCACGATGGCGCGCCGGTAAACCTAACAGGCCCATGGAACGTTTATATGCGATGCTTGTCGAACCGCTCGCTATTTGCGGGTTGCTGGGCGTGCGCGTTGTCCGCCCAGCTTGTCTGGCGGGCCGTTCGGCCGGCTGGCGGCAGCATTCGTAAGATCTCCGCTTCAATTTGTCTGCGCGGTGCCGATAAGCCGATCAAGGGATCGGCGGGTCGATCGAACCGGGTGGAATCCTTGCATCCCATCGTATTTTTAGATGGAAAAGGGGAGCGCGATTGTCTTTTGGCGATCGATTCTTACATTCCGGTTTAACGAAGGCCGGTAAGTGCCTAATATTGCTTATTTTTTCCGCTTTTACTACACTTGCGGAACCCTCTCGTCGCTTTGTCCAGACCCCAATGAAAACCCAATTGTTTTCACCGCTCAAAATGATGCAGGGCATGGCCCTCGGTACCGCGGTATCGGTGGCCGTCTCCATGCTCATGGCCACGGCCGCCGTCGTGCCTGCCGAGGCCTTTGCCGCGACTGCTGCGAAAACCGCGCAGACCGCCAAGGGCAAGAAGAAGTCCGCCGCATCGGCCAAGAAATCCGTGCGCACGATCGCCGCGAAGGACGAGCCGCGGGCGAAAGTCGGCCGCAAGCGCGTGACGCTCGCGGCGAACGGGCACCACGCCGTGCGCCGGGTGGCGTTCCAGCCGCGCCCGCAGTCGGTCGGCCAGGCCTTCGGTCTGCACGAGACACCCGACGCGCTCGCGCTGCGTTCGAGCGTTGCGTATGTGGTCGATCAGAATTCGACCGAGCCGCTGTTCGACAAGAATTCGCGCGCCGTCGTGCCGATCGCGTCGATCTCGAAGCTGATGACGGCAATGGTGGTGCTCGATTCGAAGATGCCGCTCACCGACCAGATCGATGTGACCGACGAGGATCGCGACTATGAGAAAGGCACCGGCTCGCGCCTGTCGGTAGGCTCGGTGCTGTCGCGCGAGGACATGCTGCACATCGCGCTGATGGCGTCGGAGAACCGTGCGGCGGCCGCGCTGTCGCGCTACTACCCGGGTGGCCGTCCGGCGTTCATCTCGGCCATGAACGCGAAGGCGAAGTCGCTGGGCATGAACGACACGCATTTCGAGAATTCCACCGGGCTGTCGAGCCAGAACGTGTCGAGCGCGCGTGATCTGGTGAAGATGGTGAACGCCGCATACCAGTATCCGCTGATCCGCCGATTCTCGACCGATCGCAGCTACGACGTGTTTACCGGCAAGCGGACGCTCGCCTATAACAGCACGAACGCGCTGGTGCGCAATCCGTCGTGGGACATCGGCTTGCAGAAGACCGGCTTCATCAACGAAGCGGGCGAGTGCATGGTGATGCAGACGACGATCCACGGCCGCCCGATCGTGATGGTGCTGCTCGATTCGTTCGGCAAGTATTCGCGTTTCGCCGATGCATCGCGCGTGCGCAACTGGCTCGACAACGGCGGCGGCGAACGCCTGACCGCGGCGAACGCGCCCGCCGGCGGGACCTGATCTCGCTGCGCGATACGCGACGCCTGAAACACAAAGCCCCGCAATTGCGGGGCTTTGTGTTTCAGGCGTCGTCTGGCGGTGTGAGTCGGGCGTACCGGGCCGAAGGCTCACGCATGCTTGTGCAGCGCGGCCGCCTCGGTATCCCTCGGGGCGGTGTGATAGCCGAGCGATGCCGAGATGGTCAGCGCGGTATGGCTCAGTTGACCGAGCCATGCATCCTGCAGGCGGTCGGCCGGTGCCGACAGCGACAGCCCCGCGACCAGCTTGCCCGAGTCGTCGTAGATGCCGGCGGCGATGCAGCGCACGCCGAGTTCCAGTTCCTCGTTGTCGCGTGCGCACGATTGCTGACGCACCAGCGTGAGTTCGCGCTCGAGCTTCGTCAGATCGGTAATGCTGTTCTGCGTATGGCCGGCCAGGCCGGTGCGGGTTGCGTAGGCGCGCACCCGCGAGGTTTCGTCCGCGGCGAGGAAGAGCTTGCCCACGGAGGTCAGGTGCAGCGGCGCGCGGCCGCCGATCGCCCGCACCACCTGCATGCCGGAGCGTTCCGAATACGCGCGCTCGATATAGACGATCTCGTCGCCCTGGCGTACCGAGAGGTTGACCGTCTGACCCGTCAGTCGATGCAGCTCGCGCATCGGCATCAGTGCCGCGTCGCGTACCGACAGGCGCGCCTTGACCAGATTGCCGAGTTCGAGCAGGCGCATGCCGAGCCGGTAGGTGCCCGGATCGGAGCGGTCGACGAGGCGGCATGTGACCATGTCGTTCAGGATCCGGTGCGCCGTGGACGGATGCAGTTCGGTGCGCAGCGCGAGTTCTTTCAGGCTGACCGGATCGCTGTGGCCGGCGAGTGCGTCGAGGAGCCGCATCATGCGCTCGATCACTTGGATCGACGTTTTGGATTCCGGGTTCGGGTTGCTCATCGTGGGAAATCGATCGACGCATCAGACACTGGGGAAATCGATTGTATCTCGTATAGTGAAAAAAGCGAACGGCGTTCGAGGAACTCCTCGTTTGCCGGAACCGCGATTCCGACGGGCATTTCGCGTTGGTCGTGCGCTGCAAAGCGCGGATAATGAGCGCAGTTTTCTCGAAGGAGCTTCCATGCGAGTCGGTTTGTTCGTCACGTGCCTCATCGATCTGATGCGGCCCGAAATCGGTTTTTCGGCGCTCAAGTTGATCCAGCAGGCCGGGTTCGAGGTCATCGTCCCGCCCGCGCAGACGTGTTGCGGCCAGCCCGCGTACAACTCGGGCGACCGGGCGCTCGCGCGCGATCTGGCGGAGAAGGCGCTGCGCGAATTCGAGCAGTTCGATTACGTGGTGGTGCCGTCGGGTTCGTGCGGGGGGATGCTGAGCGTGCACTACGGCGACCTGTTTCGCGACGATCCCGATCTGATGGGCCGCTACGGCCGTTTGCGCACGAAGGTGTACGAGTTGACCGACTTTCTCGTGAACGTCGCGAAGGTCGCGCTCGAGCCGGGCGAATTCGCCGGCCCGGTGACCTATCACGATGCCTGCTCGGGGCTGCGCGAACTGGGCGTGAAGGCGCAGCCGCGCGCGCTGCTCGCGCAGCGCGGCGTCGAGGTGCGGGAGATGAAGGACTGCGAGCACTGCTGCGGATTCGGCGGCACCTTCGCGGTGAAGTACGGCGACATCTCGACCGCGATCGTCGACGAGAAATGCGCGAACGTTCGCGCGAGCGGCGCGCAGACCGTCGTACTGGGCGATCTCGGCTGCATCCTGAATATCGAAGGGCGTCTGCGCCGGACCGGCGATCGCGACACGCGCGTGCTGCATGTCGCGCAGGTGCTGGCGGGCGACGTCTGAGCCGCCGATTCACGCATTCACCACGAGCCGCCATGCAAGTTCAATCGATGCAGTTCAAGGCGCGCGCGGGCCAGAAGCTCGCGGATCAGCGCCTGCAGGAAAACCTCAAGAAACTGTCGACGAAATTCGTCTCCGCCCGCGCCGATTCGATCACGCAGATCGATTTCCCGGCGACGCGCGCCGAACTGAAGGCGCGTCGCAATCGCGCGCTCGACAATCTCGATGTCTGGCTCGACGCATTCGAGCGCGCCGCCGAGCGACGCGGCACGACGGTGCTGTACGCGGAGTCGATGCGCGACGCGGCCGGGCTGGTCGCCGACATTGCGCGCCGCCACGATGTGAAGAAGGTGATCAAGACGAAGTCGATGGTGTCGGAGGAGATGCGGCTGAATGCCGTGCTGGCCGAAATGGGCGTGCAGTCGATCGAGACCGACCTCGGCGAATACATTCTCCAGATCAACGACAACGAGGCGCCGAGCCACATCATTGCGCCTGTCGTGCACAAGGACAAGGACGAGATCGCCGACCTGTTCGCGAAAACCCACGGCCGGCCGCGTCTGTCGGAGATTCCCGACATGACGCGCGAGGCGCGCGAGGTGCTGCGGCCGCATTTCCTGTCGGCGGACATGGGGGTGACGGGCGGCAACTTCGTGATCGCCGAAACGGGCTCGGTCGCGCTCGTCACCAACGAGGGCAACGAGGGAATGTGCACGGTGATGCCGCGCGTGCATGTCGCGGTAACGGGGATCGAGAAGGTGCTGCCGACGCTCGAGGATCTGGCGACCGCGATGCGGCTGCTGCCGCGCTCGGCGACCGGGCAGAAGACGTCGAACTACCTGTCGCTGCTGACCGGCCCGCGCGGGGAAGGCGACCACGACGGCCCCGAGCACATGTACGTGGTGCTGGTCGACGGCGGCCGCAGCGGCCTCATCGGCGGAGCATTCCAGGAGATGCTCCGCTGTATCCGCTGCGGCGCATGCATGAATCATTGCCCGGTGTACCAGAAGGTCGGCGGGCATGCGTACGGCTGGGTGTACCCGGGGCCGATGGGCTCGGTGCTGACGCCGAGCTACGTCGGGCTCGACAGCGCACTCGACCTGCCGCAGGCGGCGACGCTGTGCGGCGAATGCGACAGCGTATGCCCGGTCGGCATCCCGTTGTCGGGGCTGCTGCGCACATTGCGCGAGAAGCAGGTCGAGCGGCATCTGCGTCCGTGGCGGGAGCGGGCGGCGCTGACGGCGTGGGGGTTCTTCGCCCGGCGGCCGGCGCTCTACGCGCTCACCACCAAGCTCGCGGTGCGCATCCTCGAGCGGGCGGGCGGCGGCGCGGGACAGCGGCGCGGCATCCGGCGGTTGCCGCTCGCGGCCGGCTGGACCGATACCCGCGACCTACCCACTCCCGCGGGCCGGACCTTCCGCGAGCTTTACGCGGCTTCGCGCAGCCATCTCGGTTGAGTTGCATCAGGCCGGCCGGGCGCCGGACGGGAACCTCCCGGCCGGACTGTTCATCCACGAGCAACACTCCATTCACTATTCAAGCATTTATCTCGATAGATGCGGTCTATAGAATGTCGATATGTCAGCGTCGGGTATGGATCCGGCGCCCCTGTCGAGAGAGGTTGCATCATGAAAAAGACCATATCGATGTATTGGCCGCTGGCGATTGTTCTGCCCCTGGCGGCGGCTGCCTACCTGCATACGCTGGGCAACAGTCAGCCGCGCGAGCCGCTCGCGGTTCACGAGGCGTCGGCCGAGTTGGCCCGTACGGTGTCGTTCGGGCTCGTCGACGATGCCGCGCCGCTCCGCCCGGCGATGACGAACGACGCGTCGAATCCTGCGGCCAAGGCGCTTTGAAGCGCAGGCCGTCGGCAGCGGGATTGGACGCGTCTTTGTATAATGTCGTGTTGTCCACCTGCGCGGCTCGTTGCCGCATTCCGGTTGCGTGATGAAATCCGTCGGGATCTGTTTCGTTTGTCTCGGCAACATTTGCCGATCGCCCACCGCCGAAGGGGTCATGCGCCATCAGGTTGCGGCGGCGGGGCTGACGGATCGGATCGAGATCGATTCCGCAGGGACGGGCGACTGGCACATCGGCGAGCCGCCCGACGGACGTGCGCAGCAGGCGGCCAAGGCGCGCGGCTACGATCTGTCGGCGCTGCGCGCGCGGCAGATCGGTCCGGCCGATTTCGAGCGTTTCGACCTCGTGCTGGCGATGGATGCCGCCAACCTGGCGGAGCTGCGCAAGCGATGTCCGCCGCAGTATCGCGAGAAGGTCCGGTTGCTGGTTGATTTCGCGAGCGATGCCACGGCTCGCGAAATCGCGGACCCGTACTTCGGCGGCGCACAGGGCTTCGAGCGGGTACTCGACCAGTGCGAAGACGCCTGCCGAGGTCTGCTCGGCAGCTTGCGCGAGCCCGGCGCCGGCTGATTTCCTGAATCGCTCCGCGAATACCCTTTTCAAGACAGGGATACTTGACTAAAAACGTCAATTATTTATACTTGACCAAAATCGTCAAGATTGCTGCCCCCAAACATCATGAGACTCACCACGAAAGGTCGTTTCGCCGTCACGGCGATGATTGATTTGGCACTGCGCCACGAGCAAGGCCCGGTGACGCTGGCAGGCATCAGCCAGCGTCAGCGGATCTCGCTGTCCTACCTCGAACAACTGTTCGGCAAGCTGCGCCGGCACGAGATCGTGGAATCGGTCCGCGGGCCCGGTGGCGGGTATAACCTCGCGCGCCGCGCGCAGGACGTGACGGTGGCCGACATCATCATCGCAGTCGACGAACCGCTCGATGCGACGCAGTGCGGCGGCAAAGGCAAGTGCGAAGGCACGAAGCTGCCCGACGGCCACTGCATGACCCACGAGCTGTGGTCGACCCTGAACCAGAAGATGGTCGAGTACCTCGATTCGGTGTCCCTGCAGGACCTCGTTGATCAGCAGCGTTCCCGCGAAGGCGCCCCTGCGGTGCTGCGCGACCGGCGTGCGCCGGAACCCGCCGCACCGAGCGTCGAGCCGGTCCGCACGATGCCGCTCGGACCGAATTCGGTCTTCAACATCGCGAGCTCATGATTTTCGCCGCGTGCCCGCGGCCAGTACAAAAAATAGTCCCTGCATTGAACGAATACCCGGAGCGACAGATGAACAACGAGATTCCCCACCTGCCCATCTATATGGACTACAGCGCAACGACCCCGGTCGACCCGCGCGTCGTCGACAAGATGGTGCCGTATCTGCGCGAGCAGTTCGGCAATCCGGCGTCGCGCAGCCATGCGTACGGCTGGGATGCGGAGCGGGCCGTCGAAGAGGCGCGCGAGCAGGTGGCGGCGCTGGTGAATGCCGACCCGCGCGAAATCATCTGGACGTCGGGCGCAACCGAGTCGGACAACCTCGCGATCAAGGGCGCCGCGCACTTCTACCAGGGCAAGGGCAAGCACATCATCACGGTGAAGACCGAGCACAAGGCCGTGCTCGATACCTGCCGGGAGCTGGAACGCGAAGGCTTCGACGTCACCTACCTCGACGTGAAGGACGACGGACTCATCGATCTCGACGTGTTCAAGGCCGCGCTGCGTCCGGACACGATCCTCGTGTCGGTGATGCACGTGAACAACGAGATCGGCGTGATTCAGGATATCGCGGCGATCGGCGAGATCTGCCGCGAGAAGGGCATCATTTTCCACGTCGACGCGGCGCAGTCGACGGGCAAGGTCGAGATCGATCTGGCCAAGCTGAAGGTCGATCTGATGTCGTTCTCGGCGCACAAGACCTACGGTCCGAAGGGCATCGGTGCGCTGTACGTGCGCCGCAAGCCGCGCGTGCGGATCGAAGCGCAGATGCACGGCGGCGGCCATGAGCGCGGCATGCGCTCGGGTACGCTCGCGACGCACCAGATCGCCGGCATGGGCGAGGCGTTCCGGATCGCACGCGAGGAAATGGCGACCGAGAACGAACGCATTCGCGCACTGCGCGACAAGCTGCTGCGCGGACTGTCGGAAATCGACGAAACCTATGTGAACGGCGACATGGAACAGCGTGTTCCGCACAATCTGAACATCAGCTTCAACTTCGTCGAAGGCGAATCGCTGATCATGGCGATCAAGGACGTTGCGGTGTCGTCCGGATCGGCATGCACGTCCGCGTCGCTCGAACCGTCGTACGTGTTGCGCGCGCTCGGTCGCAACGACGAACTCGCGCACAGCTCGATCCGCTTCACGGTCGGCCGCTTCACGACGGAGCAGGATGTCGACTACGTGATCAATCTGCTCAAGAGCAAGCTTGCGAAGCTGCGCGATCTGTCGCCGCTCTGGGAAATGCACCAGGAAGGCGTCGACCTGTCGACGATCGAGTGGGCCGCGCACTGAATCATTTCGCGGGCGCCCGGCTGGGCGCCACGCTGACGAACGAAGCAAGGAGTCTCAGTCATGTCATACAGCAACAAGGTTCTGGATCACTACGAAAACCCGCGTAACGTCGGTTCCTTCTCGAAGGACGACGACGCGGTCGGCACCGGCATGGTCGGTGCGCCCGCCTGCGGCGACGTGATGAAGCTGCAGATTCGCGTCGGCGCGGACGGCGTGATCGAAGACGCGAAATTCAAGACCTACGGCTGCGGTTCGGCGATCGCGTCGAGCTCGCTCGTCACCGAGTGGGTGAAGGGCAAGACGCTGGATGAGGCGCTGACGATCAAGAACACGCAGATCGCCGAGGAACTGGCGCTGCCGCCCGTGAAGATCCATTGCTCGATCCTCGCGGAAGACGCGATCAAGGCGGCGGTGGCCGACTACAAGAAGCGCCACGACGGCGAGCAGAACGGCAAGGCCGCGGCCTGAGCCGGTTGGGCGAACGACGCAGCAGGTTTTCAGAGGCAAGACGCGGGTGCGCGCCGCGATGGCGGCATGCACCGCGACCAAGGACATCATGGCAATTACACTGACCGAAAAAGCAGCGCAGCACGTGCAGAAATACCTGACGCGGCGCGGCAAGGGGCTGGGCCTGCGGCTCGGCGTGCGCACGACCGGCTGTTCGGGCCTTGCGTACAAGCTGGAATATGTCGATGCCTTTGCCGATGAAGATCAGGTGTTCGAAAGCCACGGCGTGAAGGTGGTCGTCGATCCGAAAAGCCTCGCTTATATCGACGGCACGGAGCTGGATTTTGCGCGCGAAGGCCTGAACGAAGGCTTCAAGTTCAATAACCCGAACGTGAAGGACGAGTGCGGCTGCGGCGAATCGTTCCGCGTGTGACGGCGATCCGCGCAAGGCGGGCGAGAGGCGGCGCGGGCCGCCTTTTTAATGTGCGGCGCGCGATATCCGGTGCGTCGCGGGCATATCACCACAGGTTGGGCGCTACGCGATGGTCTCGCTGAAAGACAGCCATTTCGATCTCTTTCATCTGCCGGCACAGTTCGCGCTCGACGCGGCCGCGCTGGACAGCGCGTATCGCACCGTGCAGACGCAGGTGCACCCGGACCGGTTCGCCGCCGCGGGCGACGCGCAAAAGCGCGTGGCCATGCAATGGGCGACGCGCGCGAACGAGGCTTACCAGACGCTGCGCGATCCGCTCAGCCGCGCGACGTATCTGCTGACGTTGCGCGGGGTCGACATCGGCGCGGAGAACAACACCGCGATGGAGCCCGCCTTCCTGATGCAGCAGATGGAATGGCGGGAAGGCATCGAGGACGCGGCGGCCGCGCGCAACACCGCTGCGCTCGATGCGCTGCTCGCGGAGCTGCGCGACGAGCAGCGCCGGCGTCTCGACAAGCTCGGCGCGCTGCTCGACAGCGGTGCCGATCAGGGCGCGGCGGAAGCGGTGCGGCAGCTGATGTTCATCGAGCGCGTCGCAGCGGAAATCGGCGCTCAGATCGAGCGCCTCGAACATTAACCGCGTGCGCTGAGCGCACGCGACGCAAGCGGGGCGAATCGCCCTTCAACGAAGAAACAGATGGCTTTACTGCAAATCTCCGAACCCGGCATGGCGCCCGCGCCGCATCAACGGCGGCTCGCCGTCGGCATCGACCTCGGCACGACGAATTCGCTTGTCGCCGCGGTGCGCAGCAGCATCCCCGAAGTTCTGCCCGACGAAGCCGGTCGCGCGCTGCTGCCGTCGGTAGTCCGCTACCTCGAGAAAGGCGGCCGGCGCATCGGCTACGCCGCGAAGGACGAAGCGGCGAGCGACCCGCGCAACACGATCGTATCGGTCAAGCGCTTCATGGGGCGCGGCCGCAGCGAGGTCGAGGGGGCGGCGAACGCGCCCTACGATTTCGTCGATGCGCCCGGGATGGTGCAGATCCGCACGATCGACGGGGTGAAGAGCCCGGTTGAGGTGTCCGCGGAGATTCTCGCGACGCTGCGCCAGCGCGCGGAAGACACGCTGGGCGACGATCTGGTCGGCGCGGTGATCACCGTGCCCGCGTATTTCGACGATGCGCAGCGGCAGGCAACCAAGGACGCGGCGCGTCTCGCGGGCCTCAACGTGCTGCGCCTGCTGAACGAGCCGACCGCCGCCGCGATCGCCTACGGCCTCGACAACGGTTCGGAAGGCCTTTATGCCGTCTACGACCTGGGCGGCGGCACGTTCGATCTGTCGATCCTGAAGCTCACGAAGGGCGTGTTCGAAGTGCTCGCGGCGGGCGGCGATTCCGCGCTAGGCGGAGACGACTTCGATCACGCGCTGTTCGCACACGTGCTCGCGCAGGCCGGCATCGATGCGAAGGCGCTCGCGCCCGAAGACGTCCGCCTGCTGCTCGATCGTGTACGCACCGCGAAGGAAGCGCTGTCCGACGCGCCCGATGCGGTGCTCGACGTCGTGTTGTCGAACGGCGCGCATCTGACGCAGACGATCAGCGCTCGGACGTTCGCGTCGCTGGTCGAACCGCTCGTGCAGCGTACCCTGGGCCCGACCCGGAAGGCACTGCGCGACGCGCAGGTGGCGCCGGCCGACATCAAGGGCGTGGTGCTGGTCGGCGGCGCGACCCGGATGCCGGTGATTCGCGCGGCGGTCGAACAGTACTTCGGCCAGCCGCCGCTCGTCAATCTCGATCCCGACCAGGTCGTCGCGCTCGGCGCAGCGATCCAGGCGGACCTGCTCGCGGGCAACCGCGGCAGCGGCGACGACTGGCTGCTGCTCGACGTGATCCCGCTGTCGCTCGGTGTCGAGACGATGGGCGGGCTGGTCGAGAAGATCATCCCGCGCAATTCGACGATTCCCGTCGCGCGCGCGCAGGAATTCACGACCTTCAAAGACGGCCAGACCGCGATGGCGATCCACGTCGTGCAGGGCGAGCGCGAACTCGTGGCGGACTGCCGTTCGCTTGCTCGCTTCGAGCTGCGCGGCATCCCGCCGATGACGGCGGGTGCGGCACGGATCCGCGTGACCTACCAGGTCGACGCGGACGGCCTGCTGTCCGTGTTCGCGCGCGAGCAGCACTCCGGTGTCGAGGCGTCGGTGGTGGTGAAGCCGTCGTACGGGCTCGCGGACGACGACATCGCGAAGATGCTCGAGGACAGCTTCAAGACTGCGGAAATCGACATGCGCGCTCGCGCGCTGCGCGAGGCGCAGGTCGATGCGCAGCGTTTGATCGAGGCGACTGACGCGGCGCTTGCCGCCGACGGCGAATTGCTCGATGCGGACGAACGCGCGTCGATCGATGCGTTGCTTGCCGCGCTGCGCGCGCAAGCTTCGAGCGATGCGACGGATGCGATCGAAACCGCCACGAAGGCGCTGGCCGAGGGCACCGACGAATTCGCCGCGCGCCGGATGGACAAGGGCATCAAGCGCGCGCTCGCGGGCCGCAAGCTCGACGAGATCTGAGCCCGAGATGCGTTTCGCGCGGCCGTCGGCCGCGCGGAGCAACGATAGACGGCGCGGCTGCCGCGCACCTGCTGAACAACGGAACGAACATGCCTCAAATCGTAGTGTTGCCTCACGTCGAACTGTGCCCGGACGGCGCGGTGATCGATGCGACGCCTGGCAAGAGCATCTGCGACAACCTGCTCGACAACGGCATTGAAATCGAGCATGCATGCGAGAAATCGTGCGCATGCACGACGTGTCACGTGATCGTGCGAGAAGGATTCAACGAACTCGATCCGTCGGAAGAGGACGAGGACGATCTGCTGGATCGCGCGTGGGGCCTCGAGCCGACCTCGCGCCTGTCGTGCCAGGCGATCGTCAAGGAAGATTCGGAACTGGTGGTGGAGATTCCGAAGTACTCGATCAACCACGCGAAAGAGAATCACTGACCGCGGGCCGGATCGGCAACGGAAAGCAACAGGAGCGCGACGATGAAATGGACCGATTCACGCGAGATTGCGATTGCGCTGGCGGACAAGTACCCGGATATCGATCCGAAGACGATCCGCTTCACCGAACTGCGTCAGTGGGTGCTCGATCTCGACGGCTTCAGCGACGACCCGAATCATTCGGGTGAAAAGATCCTCGAGGCGATCCAGTTGCACTGGATCGACGAGTCGGATTTCGACGACGAGGATTGACGAACGGCGAGGATTGACGAACGGCGAGGGCGGTGCCGGCGCCGGCGCGATGCGCCGGCCTCCATGCAAAACGGCTCGTGAGCGATCACGAGCCGTTTTTTTGCGGGCGCCGGATGACGGGTGCGCTATGCGTGGTATCGCCCCCGTCCCCCAGAATGTCAGGCAGCGACGAGCGAGCCGTTCTCGATCCGCACACGCTGTCCCTGGCCGAACGGCGGCGCGCTGCGATACGTGAACGTGCGGGTCGAACCGTTTTCCATCTGCACGCGCACTTGATAATCCGTTTCGCTACGGACCTGCTTTTCGACCGAGTTGCCGGCAAGGCCGCCGCCCAGCGCGCCGAGGACCGTCATCGCGGCACGGCCGTTGCCGTGGCCGAACTGGTTGCCGAGGAAGCCGCCTGCGGCCGCGCCGCCGATCGCACCGAGGCCGGTGCTCTGGCCGGCCGTACGGATCGGATCGATCGCGACGACGGTGCCGCAGCTCTGGCAGTACGCCTGCTGCGGCTGGTACGGCTGCTGCGTGTACTGCGGCGGTTGCGGCGGCGCGGCCGGCCGGCGGTGGACCACCTTGGGCGCGGGCTTCGGCGCCGGCTGCGCGGCGGCTTGCTGCTGCTGAAGCTGTTGCTGCTGTTGTTGCGCCGCCTGTTGCTGAGCCTGTGCCGCGAGCGCGGCGCTGGCGGCCGCGGCCGTATCGACAGCGGGCTGCGAAGCCAGCGTCTGGGGGGGCTGAGCGTCGGTACCGTTCGCTTTCGGGAACAGTCCGGTGACGGCGGCCGTCGCGGCAAGGCTCGCGACGATCACGGCACCCGCCGCGGTGGCGATGAGCGGATGAAGGCGCTGGCGTTTCGGTGTGGTGTTTTGGTCGTCCATTTTTGACTCTCCTGGCGCACGCGACGCGTGCGTTATTTTGTGCGGCTAGTGTCGATCAAACCCCCGTGCCCGAGGGTTTCAAGTTGTAACCAATTGGTTGCGCGGTAGCCCCGTTCGCGACGCGGCCGGGCATGCGCAAGCCGATCCGGCAAGGCGGACAAACGGGGTGGGATAGGGAAGCGGCGCGTCGCGCCAGGCGGGATTTACGGTCGGTTACAAAGCTTTCGGGCTGCGCGCCGCGTTGCACGGCGCGCAGCGTGCCCGGATGCGTCAGTCTTCGCGGCGCAGGTGCGGGAACAGCAGCACGTCGCGGATCGTCGGGCTGTCGGTCAACAGCATCACGAGGCGGTCGATGCCGATCCCGCAGCCGCCGGTCGGAGGCATCCCGTACTCGAGCGCGCGGATGTAGTCGGCGTCGAAGAACATCGCTTCCTCGTCGCCGGCATCCTTCTGCTCGACCTGCTTCTTGAAGCGGGCGGCCTGATCTTCCGGATCGTTCAACTCCGAGAAGCCGTTGGCGATTTCGCGGCCCGTCATGAAGAGCTCGAAGCGCTCGGTGATGCCCGGCGTGGTGTCCGATGCGCGCGCGAGCGGCGACACCTCGACCGGATAGTCGATGATGTAGGTGGGCTCCCACAGCTGGGCTTCGGCGGTTTCCTCGAACAGCGCGAGCTGCAGCGCGCCCACGCCGGCGTTCAGGAATGCCGGTTGCGCCACGTCGACGCCGAGCCGCTTCAATTCGGTGCGCAGGTAGGCCGGATCGGCGAGTTGCGTGTCGGTGTAGTCGGGCGCGTACTTCTGGATCGCCTGCGCGATCGTCAGGCGATGGAACGGTTTCGCGAGATCCAGTTCACGGCCCTGGTACTGGATCGTCGCGGTGCCGAGCGAGTCGATCGCGGCCTGGCGGATCAGCTGCTCGGTGAAGTCCATCAGCCAGCGGTAGTCGGTGTACGCCGCATAGAACTCCATCATCGTGAACTCCGGATTGTGGCGCGGCGACACGCCCTCGTTGCGGAAATTCCGATTGATCTCGAACACCCGCTCGAAGCCGCCGACGACCAGACGCTTCAGGTACAGCTCGGGTGCGATGCGCAGGAACATTTGCATGTCGAGCGCATTGTGGTGCGTGACGAACGGTTTCGCGCTCGCGCCGCCCGGGATCGGGTGCAGCATCGGGGTCTCGACTTCCATGAAGTCGGCGTCGCCCATGAACGTGCGGATCGACGCGATCGCCTTCGTGCGCGCACGGAACGTGTTGCGGGTCTCGGGCGTGACGATCAGGTCGACGTAGCGCTGGCGGTAGCGGGTTTCCTGATCGGCGAGGCCGTGGAACTTGTCCGGCAGCGGGCGTAGCGCCTTCGCCAGCAGGCGCAGTTCGGTGCACTTGACCGACAGCTCGCCCTTGTTGGTGCGGAACAGCACGCCGCGGGCCGCCACGATGTCGCCCAGATCCCATTTCTTGAACGCTTCGTAGGTGTCCGCGCCGACGTCGGCGGGCGTGACGAAGAACTGGATCTGGCCCGACCCGTCCTGGACCGTCGCGAAGCTCGCCTTGCCCATCACGCGCTTGAGCATCATCCGCCCGGCAAGCGACACCGCCAGCGCTTTCGCCTCGAGCGCTTCCTTGTCTGCGTCGGCATGCGCCGACTGCAGGTCGGCCGCATGGTGGGTGGGCTGGAAGTCGTTCGGGTAGGCGATGCCTTGCTCGCGCAGCGCGCGCAGCTTGTCGCGGCGTTCGGCGATGATCTGGTTTTCGTCCGCCGACGGAGCGGCCTGCGGTTGGGTGGGTTCGGTCATGGTGGTCGGAGTTCGGTGGTAATGCGTCGGGCGTAGCGGCGGCGCGGCGATGCCGCGCCGGGGGCGGTTACACGCCCTGTTTCAGGCTCGCGCTGATGAAATCGTCGAGATCGCCGTCGAGCACGGCCTTCGTATTGCTCATTTCGACGTTCGTGCGCAGATCCTTCACGCGGCTCTGGTCGAGCACGTACGAGCGGATCTGGTGACCCCAGCCCACGTCGGTCTTGCTCGACTCGAGCTTGTCCTGCTCGGCCTGGCGCTTGCGCATTTCGGCTTCGAACAGGCGCGATTTCAGCATCGCCATCGCTTCCGCGCGGTTGCGGTGCTGCGAGCGGTCGTTCTGGCACTGCACGACGATACCCGTCGGCATGTGGGTGATCCGCACCGCCGAATCGGTCTTGTTGATGTGCTGGCCGCCCGCGCCCGAAGCGCGGTAGGTGTCGATGCGCAGGTCGGCCGGGTTCACCTCGACCTCGATCGAATCGTCGATTTCCGGATAGACGAACACCGACGAGAACGACGTGTGGCGGCCGCCCGACGAGTCGAACGGCGATTTGCGCACGAGGCGGTGAATGCCGGTCTCGGTGCGCAGGAAGCCGTAGGCGTATTCGCCCGTGACCTTGATCGTCGCGTTCTTGATGCCGGCGACGTCGCCGTCGGACTCTTCGAGCACCTCGGCCTTGAAGCCCTTGCGCTCGCAGTAGCGCAGGTACTGGCGCAGCAGCATCGACGCCCAGTCGCACGCTTCCGTGCCGCCGGCGCCCGCCTGGATATCGATGAAGCAGTTGTTCGGATCGGCGGGATTCGAGAACATCCGGCGGAATTCGATGTCGCCGACGCGCTGTTCCAGCGCGGCCGCTTCGCCTTCGCTCGCGACGAGGGTGTCTTCGTCGTTTTCTTCGCGGGCGAGCTCGAAGAGATCCTGCGCGTCGCGCAGATCGTTATCCAGCACGGTCAGCGTCGCGACGACGCCGTCCAGCAGCTTCTTTTCGCGACCGAGCGCCTGGGCGTTCTTCGAGTCGCTCCAGACGTTCGGATCTTCGAGTTCCTTGTTGACTTCGACTAGACGTGCAGCCTTGACGTCGTAGTCAAAGATACCCCCGAAGCTCGCCCGCGCGCTGGCGCAGGTCGAGCAGGGAGCTTTCGATCGCGTTGAGACGTTCCGCTTCCATGATCTTGTTCGCTTTTCCGGCTTCGTAAAAAGAGGAAATTATAGCCGATCGGGAGCGGCGGCCGGGCGGGAAAGCCGTCCGGCCGCGGGCGCTCAGGCGGCGTGCTCGACGATCAGCTGCACGCGCGCGACGCCGTTCCAGACGTCGCGGGTCAGCCGGTAGGCAACCGTCGCGTGCGCGGGCAGCGGCTCGGTGTGGTTGAACCAGATCGCGTTGAAGCGCTGGCGGCCGCGCAGCAGCTGCAGCTTCAGGTGCTTGTCCTTGACGAGCGCCTGCGACGCGACCTCGAATTCACCGGAGAAAAGCGGGGCCGGAAAGCCCTGGCCCCAGACCGCCGCGTCGAGCAGTTCGACGAATTGCGGCGTGAAGTAGGCATCCTCCAGGTCGCCGTCGGTCTCGATCACGCGGGCGAGCGCGTCGGCGGACAGCCATTCGCGCGCGACCGCCTCGAACGCGGCGGCGAAGCGCGGGACGTTGGCGGTGTCGAGCGTCATGCCCGCCGCCATCGCGTGGCCGCCGAACGTGACGATCAGGTCCGGCTCGCGCTTCGAGATCAGGTCGATCGCGTCGCGCAGATGGAAACCGGGAATCGAGCGGCCGGAGCCTTTCACGCGCGTGCCGCTGTCGTCCGCGTGCGCGAACGTGAAGGCCGGGCGGTGGAATTTTTCCTTCAGGCGGCCGGCGACGATGCCGATCACGCCCTGGTGCCAGTCGGGATTGAACAGCGTGATCGTCGCCGCTTCGGCGGGATCGACCGACGCGAGATCGGCGAGCGCCTGCTGCTGCATGCCGGCCTCGATTTCGCGGCGTTCGCGGTTCATCGTGTCGAGCTCCTGCGCGAGCGCCCATGCGCGGCCGACGTCGTCGGTGGTCAGGCACTCGATGCCGAGGGACATGTCCGACAGGCGGCCCGCCGCGTTCAGGCGCGGACCGAGGCCGAAGCCCAGATCGAAGCCCGAGGCGGCGCGCGCGTCGCGGGCCGCGGCGCGGAACAGCGCGGCGATGCCGGGCTGCATGCGGCCGTTGCGGATCCGCTGCAGGCCTTGCGCGACGAGCACGCGGTTGTTGCCGTCGAGCCGCACGACGTCGGCGACCGTGCCGAGCGCGACCAGATCGAGCAGGCCGTCGAGCCGGGGCTCGGGCCGCGCCGCGTCGAAGGCGCCGCGCTGCCGCAGTTCGGCGCGCAGCGCGAGCAGCACGTAGAACATCACGCCGACCCCGGCGATGTGCTTGCTCGGAAATCCGCAGCCGGGCTGGTTCGGGTTGACGATCGCGCGGGCGGCGGGCAGCGCGTCGCCCGGCAGGTGGTGGTCGGTCACCAGCACGTCGATGCCGCGCGCGTTTGCGGCGGCGACGCCGTCGACGCTGGCGATGCCGTTGTCGACGGTGATCAGCAGGTCGGGCTTGCGTTCGGCGGCCAGCGCGACGATCTCGGGCGTGAGCCCGTAGCCGTATTCGAAGCGGTTCGGCACCAGATAGTCGATCTGCGCGCCGAACATCCGCAGGCCGCGCACGGCGACCGCGCAGGCGGTCGCGCCGTCGCAGTCGTAGTCGGCGACGACCAGCATCCGGCGGCCCGCCGCGAGGGTGTCGGCGAGCAGGGCGGCGGCGTCGCCGCAGCCCTTCAGCTGCGCGGGCGGGATCAGCCGCGCGAGCGCGGTTTCGACGTCGTCGGGCGACGTGATGCCGCGCGCCGCGTACAGGCGGGCCAGCACCGGGTGAAGGCCGTGGCGGGCGAGCGCGGCGGCGTCGGTGGGGGAGGCGGAGCGGTGGACGATGCGGGTCATGCGTGACGGAGTGTTATTCGAACAGGGAGGCGAGCGTACGGCGGCGCCAGAATTTGCGCAGGTCGCCACGGTTGACGGCCAGCGTGACGGAGCCGGTATCGCCGCACAGCGTGAACGCGAGTTCGCCGAGCCGGCCGCCGGCGAGCGCCTGCAACGCGGGGGCGAACCAGTCGCGCTCGAGCGCGGTCAGCGCCGCGCTCCAGTTGCCCCAGTCCTGTTCGAGGAACGGGAGGGTCAGCGGGTCGAGCTCGATCAGGGTGGTACCCGCCGCGGCGAGCCGCGCGTCGAACCCGGCGGGCGGTGCGCCGGCGGCGGTTCGCGCGGCGCGCGCGAGTCCGAGCGCGGCGGGCGCGGTCGACAGCACCCGAGCGAACGGACTTGTGACCGGCCGGAATGCGCCTTGCGCATGAAACCAGATCGAATTGACCGCGGGGTAGCCGCGTGCCTCGCGCGCGGTGTTGACCGGGTGCTCGAACCAGGCCATCTGGATTTCGTTCTGCAGCTTCATCCACAGCCGCGAGCGTTCGCCCGTCCGGGCCTCGTGCGGCAGCCAGATCTCGATATTGCGGCCGCTCGCGCGCAGCGGCGCGGCGCCCGCGAGCGTGCTCAACTGCGGACTCGACAGGTACCAGCGCGCGGGGTGCGGCGCCTGCAGCGCGACCCCCAGTTCCTCGATCAGCGGCCGCGCGACGGCCAGCAGCGTGGCGGCCTCGTCGTCGGACAGGTCGAGCGACGCGGGGTCGATCAGCACCAGATGGTCGCGGGCGATCTGCACGTGAACCGGCTGTACGCAGGCCCACACGGCGTCGCCGGGCGCGCCGCCGTCCGCGGCCAGCATGTACGGCGCGAGCGGCGCGTCGTCGAGCGCGTCGCCGGCGATCGCGCCGAACTGCCGGGCGAGCCAGCGCTCGTGCGGCAGCGTGCGCTGGAAATCCTCGCCGGCGGTGCGTTCGACGAGGCTTGCGCGGGCGAGCAGTCTGTCGAGCGCGGGGCAGTCGGGCGGAAGGCGGGACAGCGCGGCGTCGGCGGCCGACGGCAGCGCGAAGGGCAGCAGAAAATGGAGGCGTTGGACAGGCATGATGGTGCGCATTGTAGGGCAAAGCGGGGGGCTCGCCGCGAACGCGCGGTTGGTAGAATCGGACGTCGTTCCGCCGCGGGCCGGCCGGTCGCGGTTGCGCCTCGGCGATCCGGCACGCTTTCAGGGTCGGTTAAGTATTGTGTGGCACACTTCGCGCGTGATCGGGAGCGGTCCGGTCCGCCCGGACCGCATCCGGCGGTCGGACCGCCCGCTGGCGGCGGCCGCATCCGGTGCAACCAGCAAGAAAGGATTCGCTTGAAACTTCCGTACGAATGGCAGATCGGCTGGCGCTATACGCGCGCCGGCAAACGCACGACCGGCAACGGTTTCATTTCCTTCATCGCGCTCGTGTCGATGCTCGGGATCGCGCTCGGCGTCGCGGCCCTCATCGTCGTGCTGTCGGTGATGAACGGCTTCCAGAAGGAGGTGCGCGACCGGATGCTGTCGGTGCTCGCGCACGTCGAGGTGTTTTCGCCGACGGGCTCGATGCCCGACTGGCAACTGACCGCGAAGGAAGCGCGGCTCAATCCGGCGGTGATCGGCACCGCGCCGTACGTCGAGGCGCAGGCGCTGCTGACGCGCCAGGACGCGGTGAGCGGCGTGATGCTGCGGGGGATCGAGCCGTCGCTCGAACCGCAGGTGTCGGATGTCGGCAAGGACATGAAGGCGGGTTCGCTCGGCGCACTGGTGCCGGGCCAGTTCGGCATCGTGCTGGGTGATGCGCTCGCGGGCAATCTCGGCGTGACGGTCGGCGACAAGATCACGCTGGTCGCGCCGGAGGGCACGATTACGCCGGCGGGCATGATGCCGCGCCTCAAGCAGTTTACGGTGGTGGGGATCTTCGAGTCCGGCCACTACGAGTTCGACAGCACCCTCGCGATGATCGACATCCAGGATGCGCAGGTGCTGTTCCGGCTGCCCGCGCCGACCGGCGTGCGGCTGCGGCTGAAGGACATGCAGCAGGCGCCGCAGGTGGCGCGCGAGCTGTCGCGCTCGCTGTCGGGCGACCTGTATATCCGCGACTGGACCCAGCAGAACAAGACGTGGTTCTCGGCGGTGCAGATCGAGAAGCGGATGATGTTCATCATCCTCACGCTGATCATCGCGGTGGCGGCCTTCAATCTGGTGTCGTCGCTCGTGATGACCGTGACCAACAAGCAGGCCGACATCGCGATCCTGCGCACGCTCGGCGCGCAGCCCGGTTCGATCATGAAGATCTTCGTCGTGCAGGGCGTGACGATCGGCTTCGTCGGCACCGCCACGGGCGTCGCGCTCGGCTGCCTGATCGCATGGAGCATCCCGTGGCTGATCCCGATGATCGAGCATGCGTTCGGTGTGCAGTTCCTGCCGCCGTCCGTGTACTTCATCAGCGAACTGCCGTCCGAGCTGGTGGCGGCCGACGTGGTCAAGATCGGTCTGATCGCGTTCGCGCTGTCGGCGCTGGCCACCCTCTATCCGAGCTGGCGCGGTGCGAAGGTTCGCCCGGCGGAGGCGCTGCGTTATGAATGATCAGGTTCTGGAATACACGATGGATCAAAACAAACCGCGCCGCGCGGGCGGGCACGACTACGTGCTCGAAGCGCGCGGCATCACGAAGGCGTTCGTGCAGGGCGGCCTCGACGTATCGGTGCTGAACAATGCGGAAGTGTCGGTCCGGCGCGGCGAGAAGCTCGCGATCGTCGGCGCGTCCGGCTCGGGCAAGAGCACGCTGCTGCATGTGCTGGGCGGCCTCGACGAGCCGAGCGCGGGGCAGGTGTCGCTGCTCGGCAAGCCATTCACGCAGCTCGCCGAACGCGAGCGCAACGACCTGCGCAATCGCGCGCTCGGATTCGTCTATCAGTTTCATCACCTGCTGGCCGAATTCACCGCGCTCGACAACGTCGCGATGCCGCTGCGGATCCGACGCCTGACCACCGAGGAATCGCGGCATCACGCGCAGGAGATGCTGGAGCGCGTCGGTCTCGGCGGGCGGGCGAAACATCGTCCGGGCGAGCTGTCGGGCGGCGAGCGCCAGCGCGTCGCGGTGGCGCGCGCGCTTGTCACGAAGCCGGCCTGCGTGCTGGCCGACGAGCCGACCGGCAACCTCGACGGCTCAACCGCCGACACGGTGTTCAACCTGATGCTCGAGCTGTCGGAGACGCTCGACACGAGCTTCGTGATCGTCACGCACGATCCGGATCTCGCCGCGCGCTGCGACCGCATCCTGCGCCTGCGCGACGGCGTGCTGCACGAGGAGCCGGTCGTGCCGGTCTGACGCGATGTGGATCGACACGCACTGCCATCTCGATGCCACGGAGTTCGACGCCGATCGCGACGTCGTGGCGGCGGAGGCCCGGGCGGCAGGCGTGTCGCGCATCGTGATCCCGAGCGTCGGGCGCGGCAATTTCGCCGTGGTGCGCGAACTGGCGCATCGCACCGGCGGCTGTGCCTACGCATTGGGCATCCATCCGATGTGCACCCCGCGCGCGAACGAGGCGGATCTCGATCTGCTGCGCATGGAGATCGAGGCGAGTCTCGACGACCCCCGTTTCGTCGCGATCGGCGAGATCGGCCTCGACTATTTCGTGCCGGGCCTTGACGAGGCCCGGCAGCAATTCTTCTATCAGGCCCAGCTGAAGCTTGCGCGCGATTTCGATCTGCCCGTGCTTTGCCATGTGCGCAAATCGCAGGATCGCGTGCTGGCGGGGCTGCGGCGCTTCAACGTGCGGCGCGGCATCGCGCATGCGTTCAACGGCAGCTTTCAGCAGGCGCAAGCCTATCTCGCGCAGGGCCTGCATCTCGGCTTCGGCGGCAACGTGACGTTCGGCCGCGCGCTGCAGATCCGGCGGCTGGCGGCGCAATTGCCGCTCGATGCGCTCGTCGTCGAGACGGACGCGCCCGACATCGCGCCCGAGTGGCGCTACAAAGGCCGCAATACGCCGGACCAGGTGCCCGGCATCGGCGCGGCACTTGCCGAACTGCGCGGCATCGGCGCCGACGCGCTCGCTCTATCCACTTCGGCCAACGCGCTCGCCGCGCTGCCTCGGCTCGCCCTTTCGTCCGCATAATCGATCGCGTGATTCGGGCACCCGCCGCCGCGGAGCCCGTGAACGGGAGGCGCGATGCGGGCGATATCGGGCGCGTTCGCGCTCGGGGTTTTCACGTTGCAGCAACAGTCGGCATTGCCGGGGGCGGCGGCGTGGGTGGCCGGCGCCGCGCTGTTCGCCGTGCTGGCGGCGGGTGCGATGCGGGTGCGCGCGGGGCAGACATCGAGTGCGATCCGGTGCACGGCCGCGCACACGGCGCTGCTCGTCGCGGCGGGGCTGGCCGGATTCGGCTATGCGGCGGGGCGAGCGCAAGCCCGCCTGAACGTCGAATTGCCGACGCGCTGGGAAGGGCGCGACATCGTCGTGACCGGCACCGTGCGCGGCATACCGTCGCGTCAGCCGGACGGCGTGCGGTTCCTGTTCGACGTCACGGCGAATAGTACGGAGCTGGCGCGATTTCCGGGCACGCTGCGGCTCGCGTGGGTTGCGCGCGGCGCCGCACATGCGCCGCCCGCACTCGCGCCCGGCGACCGCTGGCGTTTGACCGTGCGGCTCAAGCGGCCGCACGGCAATGCGAATGCCGGCGTGCGCGACGCGGAAGCGGGCTGGCTGGCGCGCGATATCCGGGCGCTGGGCTACGTGACGGCGCCGCAGGAGGCTCGGCGTCTGCCGGCTGTCGCGGGCGGTCCGGGGGGCGCGATCGACCGGCGCCGCGCCGCGCTAGGCGGCCGGATCGGCGAGGTGCTGGATGGCGCACCGCATCGCGGTATCGTCGCCGCGCTGGCGATCGGCGCGCAGCACGATATCAGCGTGTCGGATTGGCAGGTGCTGCGGCACACCGGCACCAGCCATCTGGTGGCGATCTCCGGACTCCACGTGGGTATCGTCGGCAGCTTGTGCGGGTGGCTCGTCGCGAGCGTCTGGCGACGTTCCGGCTGGCTGGGACGCAACTGGCCGCTCGTGGTGTCCGCGCAGAAGGTTGCAGCGCTCGGCGGGCTGCTCGGCGCCGCCGGCTATGCGGCGCTGGCCGGCTTTAACGTACCGGCGCAGCGCGCCTGGTGGATGCTGGCTGTCGCCAGCGTCGCGTATCTGGGCGGACGCGGCATCGCGCCGTCGTCGGTACTCGCCTGGGCGCTGCTTTGCGTGCTGCTGGTCGATCCGTGGGCGGCCGTGGCGCCCGGATTCTGGCTGTCGTTCGGCGCGGTCGCGGCAATCCTGTTCGTCGTGTCGGGGCGTTTCGGCGGCGGCTGGCGCGACACCGATTCGCTTCGCGACGAAGCCGATGCCCCGCTTTCCCGTTGGGCCGGCTTCCGGCGTGTTGCGGGGCGCGCCGCGCGCGGAGTCTCCCGACGAGTACGCGAAGCGGCGCGCGTTCAATATGCGGTGACGATCGCGCTCGCGCCGCTGACGGTCGTCTGGTTCTCGCAGATTCCGCTGCTGGGGCCGGTGGCGAACGCATTTGCCATTCCATGGGTCAGCGTGCTCGTGGTGCCGCCGGTGCTCGCCGGCATCGTGCTGCCCGCGCCGCTCGATGCGCTCGCGTACCGTTTCGCGCACGCACTGGTGAGCGGCATGATGCAGCTGTGCGCGTGGCTGGCCGAGTCGCCTCGTGCGCTCTTGTGGCTGCCCGAGCCGGGCGGGTTCGCGCTTGCCGCCGCGGTCGCCGGCGCCCTGTGGGCATTGTTGCCGCGCGGCTGGCCGTTGCGCTGGGCGGCGCCGCTCGCGTGGCTGCCGTTGCTCGTGCCCGCGTCGACGGCGCCGCTGCCCGGCGCGTTCCGGCTGACCGCGCTCGATGTCGGACAAGGCGGCGCGGTGCTGGTCGAGACGGCTCGGCACACGCTGTTGTTCGACGCCGGCCCGGGGCCCGAGTCGACGCATGCGGGCGAACGGATCGTCGTGCCGTTCCTGCGGGCGCGCGGCATTCCGGTGCTGGACGCGCTGGTCGTGAGTCACGCGGATGCCGATCACGCCGGCGGAGCGCCTGCGGTGCTGGCGGGGCTGCCGGTCCGGCAACTGGTCGGCGGACTGCCGCCGTCGCATCGTTTGTGGCGGACGGCGCGCGCGGCCGGCGCGGAGCCCACGCCTTGCGCGGCCGGCCAGCGCTGGCGCTGGGACGGTATCGACTTCGCGATGCTGTGGCCGGAAGGCGGGCCGAGGCCGGGCGCGTCGAATCCGCAGTCGTGCGTGCTGCGCGTCTCGGCGGGCGGACATGCGGCGCTCCTGACCGGCGACATCGACGCGCGCGGCGAGCGGACCCTCGTCGCGCGGAATCGAGAGACGCTCGCGGCGCAAGTGCTGGTGGTGCCCCATCACGGCAGCCGGACGTCGTCGACCGAACTTTTCCTCGATTCCGTGGAACCGCGTTTTGCGGTATTTCAGGTAGGCTATAGAAATCGCTTCCGGCATCCCCATCCGACTGTCTGGGCGCGCTACCTCGGGCGCGGCATCGCGTTGCCGCGCACCGACCGCGATGGTGCCGTACGCATCGACGTGAACGGCGTCGCAACGACGGATCGCGCGACGGCACGGCCGGCCTTCGTGCTGGAACGCTATCGCGACGCGCACCGGCGCTACTGGATGGACGGTGGCGCAGCCGGCGGCCCGACGACAGGAGACAGCGGCGCTTGAAGGACATCATCCATTTTTCGCATGCGAACGGCTTCCCGGCATCCACTTACCGGACGATCTTCGCCGAACTCGCCGACGAATACGAGTTGCGCTTCATCGAACGGATCGGCCACGACCGGCGCTTCCCGGTGACGCGAGACTGGCCCTACCTGGTCGACCAGCTGCTCGAGGATATCGGTCGCGTGTACGAGCGACCGGTCTGGCTCGTCGGGCATTCGCTGGGCGGCTATCTGTCGCTGATGGCGGCACTCAAGCGGCCGCAGTGGGTGAGGGGCGTCGTGATGCTCGATTCGCCGGTGATCTCGGGCTGGCGCAGCAGCGCGCTGCGGGCAAGCCAGTGGACCGGGCTCGACGAGCACCTGTCGCCAGCCGCGGCCACCCGCAACCGACGCACCCATTGGGCGAGCCGCGAGGACGTCTGGCGTCATTTCCGCGACAAGGCCGCGTTTGCCCGCTGGGACGAGCGGATGCTGTCCGACTACATCGACCACGGGATTCCGCAGACCAGTCCGGGCGGCGAGCGCTCGCTCGCGTTTGACCGGCAGATCGAATACATGATTTACCGGACGCTGCCGCACACGCTCGGCGCGCGGCTCGCGCACGGTGCGCCGGTGCCGGTCGGCTTCCTGGCCGGCACCCGCTCGCGCGAGGTCCGTCAGATCGGTATCGACGCCACCCGCCGCGCCGCGCGGGGGCATGTCGAGTGGCTCGAGGGCAGTCACCTGTTTCCGATGGAGCGGCCGCTGGAAACGGCGCGCGCGCTGCAGCGCATGCTGAATGCGCTGCGGGTCGCGGAAGGACACGGGGCGAAGATCAAGCGCGCCTGACGGGGCAGGCGCGCGTTCATATGACTGCAACGGACATGCGCATGCGCTAAGCAGGTCGCGGGCAGGGGGCGAGGCGCACCGTTGGGGCGTGCCGAACAGCCGGCGAAGCACGCCGTCGCGTGGTCGGTTTCAGGCGGGTCTCCTCGGCGCGGGTCCGGGCTCCGGGTGCCTCGGTCCGCAGGAAGACCTTCCGTGGGCGGGCAGGTCGCGCGTCGCGCGGTGCCCTTTGCCAGCGCGGCGGCATTGGCGGCGTCGCGCGCACCGAGAGCGGCTTTTCCGGGGGCGGCCCATCCCCGTTCAATATGTGAGCGGACCCCGCCCGCGAGGCTGGCGAAAGGGCGCGATCGAGCATCGATTGCTGAGAGAAACGCGGCCTTTACGGTATAATCCGTTTTTCCCGCGAGCACTCAGCGATGACCAAATATGTTTTCGTCACCGGCGGCGTAGTTTCTTCCCTCGGCAAGGGTATTGCCGCCGCCTCCCTCGCCGCGATCCTCGAATCGCGCGGTCTGAAAGTCACCCTCCTCAAGCTCGATCCGTACATCAACGTCGATCCCGGCACGATGAGCCCGTTCCAGCACGGCGAAGTATTCGTGACGGAAGACGGCGCGGAGACGGATCTGGATCTCGGCCACTACGAGCGCTTCATCAGTACGAAGATGCGCAAGGCCAACAATTTCACGACGGGCCAGATCTACGAATCGGTGATCCGCAAGGAGCGCCGAGGCGATTACCTCGGCAAGACCGTGCAGGTCATTCCGCACATCACGAATGAAATCCAGGCGTTCATCGAGCGTGGGGCGGCGTCCGCCACCTGCGGCGAGCCGGATGTCGCGATCGTCGAGATCGGCGGCACGGTGGGCGATATCGAATCGCTGCCGTTCCTCGAGGCGGCGCGTCAGATGAGCCTGCGCCTCGGCCGCAACAGCGCCTGCTTCGTACACCTGACGCTGGTGCCGTTCATCGCGACGGCGGGCGAGCTGAAGACCAAGCCCACGCAGCACAGCGTGCAGAAGCTGCGCGAGATCGGCATTTTGCCGCACGTGCTGCTGTGCCGCGCCGACCGCCGGATCCCGGACGACGAATCGAAGAAGATTTCGCTGTTCTCGAACGTGCCCGAGGATGCCGTGATCTCGGTGTGGGACGTCGACAGCATCTACAAGATTCCGCAGATGCTGCACGACCAGGGCCTCGACAAGATCATCTGCGAAGAACTCAAGCTGTCGCCGCGGCCGGCGCAGCTCGACATGTGGGCGTCGCTCGTCGACAAGCTCGAGAACCCGCAGCACGAAGTGACGATCGGCATGGTCGGCAAGTATGTCGATCTCACCGAGTCGTACAAGTCGCTCATCGAGGCGCTGCGCCATGCGTCGATCCACACGTCGACCAAGGTCAACATCGAATACATCGATTCCGAGGAACTCGAGACGAACGGCGCCGCGAGCCTTGCGCATCTCGACGCGGTGCTGGTGCCGGGCGGTTTCGGCCGGCGCGGCACCGAAGGCAAGATCGCCGCGATCCGCCATGCGCGGGAGTCGAAGGTGCCGTATCTCGGCATCTGCCTCGGCATGCAGCTCGCCGTGATCGAATTCGCGCGCGACGTGGTCGGCATGAAGGCCGCGAACAGCACCGAATTCGACCCCAACACGCCGGAACGCGTGGTCGCGCTGATCACCGAGTGGTACGACCGGGAAGGCAAGGTCGAGAAGCGTACCGAGGATTCGGATCTGGGCGGCACGATGCGACTCGGTTCGCAGCGCTGTCCGATCAAGCCGGGGACGATGGCCGAAGAGATTTACGGCAAGGATGTGAACGAGCGCCACCGCCACCGTTATGAAGTCAATAACCGTTTCGTGCCCCAGCTCGAAGCGGGCGGCCTTATCATCAGCGCCCGTACCCCGAGCGAAGACCTGCCGGAAATGATGGAATTGCCGCGTACGATGCACCCGTGGTTCGTCGGCGTGCAGTTCCACCCGGAATTCACGTCGACGCCGCGCGACGGTCATCCGCTCTTCAAATCGTTCGTCGAAGCCGCGCTGGCCAGCCAGCAGGCGCGCGCCGGAGTGAAAGCATGAAACTGGGCGATTTCGAGGTCGGCCTCGACCGGCCGTTCTTCCTGATCGCCGGCACCTGCGTGGTCGAATCGGAGCAGATGACGATCGACACGGCGGGCCGGCTGAAGGAAATCTGCGCGAAGCTGAACGTGCCGTTCATCTACAAATCGTCGTACGACAAGGCCAATCGCAGTTCCGGCACGTCGTTCCGCGGGCTGGGGATGGACGAGGGCCTGCGGATCCTGTCCGAGGTGAAGCGTCAGCTCGGGCTGCCGGTCCTGACCGACGTGCATGCGATCGAGGAAATCGATGCGGTCGCGTCGGTGGTCGACGTGCTGCAGACGCCCGCGTTTCTGTGCCGCCAGACCGATTTCATCCATGCGTGCGCACGCTCGGGCAAGCCGGTCAATATCAAGAAAGGCCAGTTCCTCGCACCGCACGACATGAAGAACGTGATCGACAAGGCACGCGCCGCCGCGCGCGAAGCCGGCCTGTCCGAAGACCGCTTCTTCGCGTGCGAACGCGGCGTGTCGTTCGGCTACAACAACCTCGTCTCCGACATGCGTTCGCTCGCGATCATGCGCGAGACGGGGGCGCCCGTCGTGTTCGACGCGACCCATTCGGTGCAACTGCCGGGCGGGCAGGGCACCAGCTCGGGCGGCCAGCGCGAATTCGTGCCGGTGCTCGCGCGCGCGGCCGTGGCGACGGGTGTCGCGGGGCTCTTCATGGAAACCCATCCGAACCCGGCCGAGGCGAAGTCGGACGGCCCGAACGCGGTGCCGCTCAACCGCATGGGCGCGCTGCTCGACGTGCTCGTCACGCTCGATCAGGCGGTCAAGCGCACGCCGTTCCTGGAAAACGATTTCAATTGATGAACTCGGCGGCCGGTTCGCGGGTCAGTCGCAGAGGCGACCTTCGAGCGCATGCCGGCCGTCGCAGGTTGTAAGGCAGAATCCATCGTCATCCTCAGAGGAAACCATGAGTGCAATCGTAGATATCATCGGCCGCGAGATTCTGGATTCGCGCGGTAACCCCACCGTCGAATGCGACGTGCTGCTCGAATCGGGCACGATGGGCCGCGCGGCGGTGCCGTCGGGCGCGTCCACCGGTTCGCGCGAAGCGATCGAGCTGCGCGACGGCGAAGCCGGCCGTTACGGCGGCAAGGGCGTGCTGAAGGCGGTCGAGCATATCAACACCGAAATCTCCGAAGCGATCATGGGCCTCGACGCGTCGGAACAGGCGTTTCTCGACAAGACGCTGCTCGAACTCGACGGCACGGACAACAAGTCGCGTCTCGGCGCGAACGCGATGCTGGCCGTTTCGATGGCGGTCGCGAAGGCGGCCGCCGAGGAAGCCGGCCTGCCGCTGTACCGCTACTTCGGCGGCTCGGGCGCGATGCAGCTGCCGGTGCCGATGATGAACATCGTCAACGGCGGCGCGCACGCGAACAACAGCCTGGATATCCAGGAATTCATGATCGTGCCGGTGAGCCAGCCGACCTTCCGCGAAGCGCTGCGTTGCGGCGCGGAAGTCTTCCACGCGCTGAAGAAGATCCTGTCGGATCGCGGCATGAGCACGGCGGTAGGCGATGAAGGCGGCTTCGCGCCGAACTTCGGCAGCAACGACGAGTGTCTGTCGACGATCCTGCAGGCGATCGAGAAGGCCGGCTACCGTGCCGGCGAAGACGTGCTGCTCGCGCTCGACTGCGCGGCGTCGGAGTTCTACCACGACGGCAAGTACCAACTGGCGGGCGAAGGCCTGCAGCTCTCGTCGGCGGAATTCACCGACTACCTCGCTACGCTGGCCGACAAGTTCCCGATCGTGTCGATCGAGGACGGCATGCACGAAAGCGACTGGGCCGGCTGGAAGCTGTTGACCGAGCGCCTCGGCAAGAAGGTGCAGCTGGTGGGCGACGACCTGTTCGTGACGAACACGCGCATCCTGAAGGAAGGCATCGACAAGGGCATCGCGAACTCGATCCTCATCAAGATCAACCAGATCGGTACGCTGACCGAAACGTTCGCGGCGATCGAGATGGCCAAGCGCGCGGGCTACACGGCAGTGATCTCGCACCGCTCGGGTGAAACCGAAGATTCGACGATTGCCGATATCGCGGTCGGCCTGAATGCCGGCCAGATCAAGACGGGTTCGCTGTCGCGCAGCGACCGCATCTCGAAGTACAACCAACTGTTGCGCATCGAGGAAGATCTCGGCGATATCGCCAGCTACCCGGGCAAGTCGGCGTTCTACAACCTGCGCTAACGCGTTACTATCGGTCTTTGTCATCCGTGACGCCGCTCCGCGAGATTCGCAGAGCGGCGCTTCTTATATCTGCGACTCATTCATGCGGCTTGTTACCGTCGTCCTGATCGCCTTGCTGGTGTTGATTCAGTACCCCCTGTGGTGGGGGCATGGCGGCTGGCTGCGAGTCCACGAATTGCGGCAGCAGCTTGACGATCAGTTGCAGAAGAACGCCGACGGGAAGCTGCGCAACGAGCGTATCGCCGGCGAAGTGCAGGATCTCCAGAGCGGCACGGCGGCGATCGAGGAGCGCGCGCGTTACGAGATGGGGATGGTCAAGGACGGCGAAGTGTTCGTGCAATTCGTCTCGCCGAATTCACCTGCGCCGGCGGCAAACGGTACGCCCGCGGCTGTCACGTCTACCCGCGGCGATGTATCGGCGGCGCCCGTTCGGGTGGTGCCGAACCCCGTGTCGCGGGCAAAATCCGAGAAGCGGCACCCCGACAAGACGGCGGCGAAACCCGCTCATCATTGATCGCATGCGTGCCTCGTCATCGTCTCCGGGCAGGAAGCGGATGGTTCGGATCACATGATAAAAAAGCGCGGCCTGTGAAGTCCGCGCTTTTTTGTTTCCCGATGGTTTTTAATCGGAGTGAATCGAGTGGTTTACCACCACCAGCCGGGGTAGCCGTAGCTGAACCCGGTATTCCAGCCGTTGCCCCAGCCTCCGCCGTAGTAGCCGCCGTAATAGGTGATGGGCGGCGGCGCGGAATAGCTCCAGGCGCGCGCGGCCGCTTCGGCGGCGATCGCCTGATTCTGTTCCGACAGAACCTGCCGATCGATCGTGTCGTAGCGCTTGCGCTCGTCCGGCGTCAGCGTGTGCACCGGGCCGGCCGCGCCGGGCTGGTTGTCGGGCAGGCGACTCAGGATCGTCGCCGACGGTTCGACCGCGCAGCCGGCAAGCGCGAACGTACCCGCGAGAACCGCCGCGAACGGGGCGGTGCGAAAAAAGAACGATTTCATTTCTGGTCCTCCAACGACATCCTGGTGCATCGATCCGGCCGGACCGGAATGGTTGCGCGCGCGGGGCGCGCGCAACGCTCAGTGCCGTTGATCGGCGGCGGGGGAAATGCCCGTGCCGAGCGCGGCCGTCGCGAACAGTTGCGCGACATCGACCGGATCGAATTCGTAACGCTGATTGCAGAATTCGCAGTGAATTTCGACATGACCGCGCTCCTCGATCACGCCGTCGACTTCCTCGCGCCCGAGCATGCGCAGCATCGCCCCGACCTTCTCGCGCGAGCAGGTGCACTGGAAGCGCGTCGCAGTCGGTTCGAAGTGCTGCACGTTCTCCTGCCAGAACAGACGCCGGAACACGGTCTCGGGTTCCACTTCCAGCAATTCTTTTGCCGACAGCGTGCCGCCGAGCGTACAGACCCGCTCCCAGGTATCCGCATCGGTTTCGCCTGCGCGCGGCACGATGCCGCCGTCGCCCGGCAACTTCTGCAGCAGCATGCCGACCGCGCGATCGTGATCGGCGGCGAGCCACAGCCGGGTGTCGAGCTGCTCGGAATGGTGCATGTACTGTTCGAGCACTTGCGCGATCGATTCGAGCGGACCCTGTTCGCCGTTGAGCGGCACGATGCCCTGGTACGGCTGCTGCCCGGGTAGCTTGTCGGACGGGTCGAGGGTGATCACGCAGCGGCCGTGGCCGCTCGCGTTGATCAGCTCTGCGAAGGTCATGTCGTCGCCGATCGTCTGCGCGACGTCGCCCGAGAACTTGGCGGTCGCGCGCATCGACAGATCTGAACCGCACTGCACGACCAGCATCTTGACCGGGCCGTCACCGAAGATCTGCATGATGAGCGTGCCGTTGAACTTCAGGTTCGCGGACAGCAACGCGCAAGCCGCCATCATTTCGCCGAGCATCGTGCGAACCGGGGCCGGATAGTCGCGGCGCGTCAGGACTTCCTGCCACGTGTTGCGCAGCGAAACGATTTCGCCTCGCACAGGGGCCGCGCTGAACATGAATTTCTGTAACTGGTCGCTCACTCTTTTTCCTCGATAGTCGGACAATCCGTGCGTTGCGTCGGCTCAACCGATCCGCACGAGCTGCTCCTTGAAATAGGCACGCCGTTCGGCGTAGTTGCGGGTGTTCGCATGCATGCGCGCGATGTCCTCGTCGGACAGCGTGCGCACGACCCTGGCGGGCGCCCCGAGAATCAGCGAATTGTCGGGGAAAGTCTTGCCCTCCGTGATCACCGCGCCGGCGCCAACCAGACAGTTGCGGCCGATAACCGCCCGATTCAAGACCACCGCCTGGATCCCGATCAGCGAACCTTCGCCGATCGTGCAGCCGTGCAGCATCGCCTGATGGCCGATCGTGACGTTCGGTGCGATCGTGAGCGGGCAGCCCGGATCGGTGTGCAACACCGCGCCTTCCTGCACGTTGCTGCCCGCGCCGACCGTGATCGGTTCGTTGTCGCCGCGGATCGTCGCGCCGAACCAGACACTGGCGTTTTCCTCCAGTACGACCTTGCCGATGATCGCGGCGGTGTCCGCGACGAACACGCTTTCGTGAATGGTCGGGGCAGTGTCGCCGAGCTTGTAGATGGTCACGAAGTCTCCCTTGGGTCTGGTATGGGGCGCCGGTACAATGGCGCGGATTGCATGGCCGCGCGTGCGTCGCGGCCTGACCGTCTATTGTAAAGGGTTGCGCGCGGGGCTTCCCCGTGTGCTCCAATGCCGGCTCTCCATGTCTGACCCGAATTCCCCTCCCGAATCCGCGCGCTGTGTACGCCGCGAAGCCCTCGCGGCGCTGGGCGAAGCCGATCCGGTACGCAAGCGCGAGCAGGTGCGCGCGCTGCATGCCGATTGGCTCGCGGGCCGCGCGGTTGTCGAACCGGCGCACGTTCTGGCCGAGCCGCCCGGTCTGCCGGGGCGGCCCGCACGGCCCGAACTCGTCGAACCGCGCAGGCTCCAGCGGCGCAGCATGCGCTCGGAGGCGGGGCGGGCGGTACTGCTGCACGCGCTGGCGCACATCGAGTTCAACGCGATCAACTTGGCGCTCGATGCCGTTTGGCGCTTTGCCGGGATGCCTGTCGCGTTCTATGCGGACTGGCTTCAAGTGGCGGCGGAGGAGGCGCACCACCATGCGCTGCTGGTCGCGCGCCTCGACGAATTCGGACACGCATACGGCGATTTTCCCGCTCACGACGGCTTGTGGGAGATGTGTGAGCGCACATCCGTCGACGTGCTCGCCCGGATGGCGCTCGTCCCGCGCACGCTGGAGGCACGCGGACTCGATGCATCGCCGCCGATTCGCGCGCGGCTCGCCCAGGCGGGGGACCCGGCGTCGGCCGAGATTCTTGACGTGATCCTGCGCGACGAGATCGGGCACGTACTGATCGGCAATCGGTGGTTCCGGTATCTGTGCGCGCAGACCGGCGCCGATCCGCACACCACCTATCTTCGGTTGGCGGACCAGTATCACGCGCCGCGCCTGCGCGGCCCGTTCAATTTCGAGGCCCGACGCGAGGCGGGCTTCGATGCGGTCGAGTTGGAAGCGCTGTGGCTCCAGGAGCAGCAGGAGCGCGAGCCGCCGACGGGCGAAGCCGGCAACTGGACGGCTGACGAATCCTTGCCGCCGGGTGGCCGAGCCGAAAGCCGCCAGCGATCGACGGGCAGGATGTAAGGGGTCGAATCCCGCGCGATTCGACTGCCGGGTTGTGGCCATAGAGAAGTGCCTCGATACGCCCATCCGCCGGACGGCGCCCCTGCACGCCGGCTCATCGCCCGATATAATCGAACGACCATTCTTTTTTGAGTTGCCGCGATGAACCGCACCGATTCCATTTCCGATTTCGTCGCCGTGCGTGGCGTCAAACTGCACGTGCGGCGCTGGGGGCGGCCCGATGCACCGACGCTCTATATGCTGCACGGCTGGATGGATGTCGCGGCGTCGTTTCAGTTCGTCGTCGATGCGCTCGCCGGCGACTGGCAGGTGCTCGCGCCCGACGCGCGCGGTTTTGGGCTGTCCGATTGGCCGGTGGCGGCGCAGGGCGGCGGCCATTACTGGTTTCAGGAATACCTGTCCGATCTGGACGCGCTGATCGATCACTACACGCCCGACGGCGAAGTGAATCTGGTCGGGCACAGCATGGGGGCGAACGTCGTGTGCCTGTATGCGGGGGTGCGGCCCGAGCGGGTGCGCCGGGTGGTCGACCTGGAGGGCTTCGGTCTCGCGCCGGCGCGCGCCGAGCAGGCGCCGAAGCGCTTGCGGGCATGGCTGGACGACTTGCGCACGCCGCCGACGCTGAAACCCTACGCGTCGCTGGACGAGGTTGCCGCGAGGCTGACCCGCACCAATCCGCGCCTCGATCCGCGCCGCGCTGCATTTCTGGCGGAGCACTGGTCGGCGCGCGACGACGACGGCCGCTATCGCCTGCTCGCCGACCCCGCGCACAAGCAGCTCGGGCCGACGCTGTACCGTCTCGATGAAGTGATGGCGATCTGGACGAAGGTGCGCGCGAAGGTACTGCACGTCGAGGCCGTCAATTCGCCGACGCTCGCGATGCTCGCGGGCGCGATTCCGCTGCCGGAATTCAAGGCGCGTTTCGGCGCGTTTCCGGACTGGCGCGAGAAGCTCGTCGAAGACGCGGGCCACATGGTGCATCACGATCAGCCCGAGCAGATCGCCGCGCTGATCGAAGCTTTCTGCGCGTAATACGCGGCGTGCGGGATACGACGAGGGAGGCGGCGAATTTGTCGCATTGCAGTAGAATGAGCAGGATTCTCCGATCCCGATGATGAACGCCGATCTCCACTGCCATTCCAACGTTTCCGACGGTCAGCTGTCGCCCGCCGAAGTCGCGCGCCGCGCGCAGGCGGGCGGCGTCACGCTGTGGGCGCTGACCGACCACGACGAGGTGAGCGGCCAGCGCGAAGCGCGCGAAGCTGCCGAGGCGCTCGGCATGCGCTATCTGAGCGGGGTCGAGATTTCGGTCACGTGGGCGGCGCGCACGGTGCACATCGTCGGTCTGCATGTCGATGAGTCGAGCCCGGCGCTGGTCGACGGCCTGTACCGTACGCGTCACGGACGCGCGGCGCGCGCGGTCGCGATCGGCGAGCAACTGGAGACGCTCGGCATTGCCGGCGCGTACGAAGGCGCGCTCAAGTACGTATCGAATCCCGACCTGATTTCGCGCACGCATTTCGCGCGCTTCCTGGTCGAGAAGGGCTATGCCGCTTCGACGGCCGACGTGTTCGACCGCTATCTCGGCGACGGCAAGCCGGGTTACGTGCCGCACCGCTGGGCGAAGCTCGCCGATGCGGTGTCGTGGATCAAGGCCGCGGGCGGCGAGGCGATCGTCGCGCACCCCGGCCGCTATGCGTTCACGCCGATCGAGTTCGACGCGTTCTTCGCCGAGTTCATCGATCTCGGCGGCAAGGCGATCGAAGTGGTGACGGGCAGCCACACGCCCGATCAGTACCGCGAATACGCGGACGTGGCCCGGCGCTTCGGCTTCGAGGCGTCGCGCGGCTCGGATTTTCACGGGCCGGGCGAAGGCCGTATCGAACTCGGCAGCCTGCCGCCGCTGCCGTCCGATCTCACGCCTGTCTGGGAACGCTGGCTGTAGCGCCGCGTCGGCGGCGCGCTCCGGCTCCGCCCAGAGAATGGCGGGGCGTTTGTCTACCCATTCCTATCGTCCCCCATGTCCCAGTTCTTCAGGATTCATCCGGATAATCCACAGCCGCGCCTGATCAAGCAGGCCGTGGAGATCATCCGCCAGGGCGGCGTGATCGCGCTGCCGACCGATTCCAGCTACGCGCTCGCCTGCCATCTCGACGACAAGGACGCGGTCGAACGCGTGCGCCGGATCCGTCAGCTCGACGACAAGCAGCATCTGTCGCTGCTGGTGCGCGATCTGTCCGAACTGGCCAATTTCGCGATGGTCGACAACCGCCAGTACCGGCTGATCAAGTCGGTGACGCCCGGTCCTTATGTGTTCGTGCTGCAGGCGACCAAGGAAGTGCCGCGTCGGTTGTCGCACCCGTCGCGCAAGACGATCGGGCTGCGCGTGCCGGATCATGCGATCACGCTCGCGCTGCTCGAATCGCTCGGCCAGCCGCTGCTCGGTACGACGCTGATCCTGCCGCCCGACACCGACCCGCTGAACGACCCCGACGAAATCCGCGAGCGACTCGAGAAGCAGCTGGATCTCGTGATCGACGGCGGCGCGTGTCCGCGCGAGCCGTCGACCGTCATCGACCTCACCGGCGATGCGCCGCAGCTCGTTCGGGCAGGGCGCGGCGCGCTCGAGCCGTTCGGTCTGACGGCGGACGCCTGACCCTCCGATGCCGAACCGTTCCGGTTCGGTCCGATCCCGCTTGTTACAATAGCGTGCTATGGATGCTTCCCTGATACAAACGATCGCCGTCTACGCGCTGCCCGTGATCTTCGCCATCACGCTGCACGAAGCCGCCCACGGCTACGCCGCCCGCCTGCTCGGCGACAATACCGCCTACGTGATGGGCCGGGTGTCCTTCAATCCGATGCGCCACATCGATCCGATCGGCACGATCGCGATTCCGCTCGTGCTGTATTTCCTGACGAGCGGCGCGTTCCTGTTCGGCTACGCGAAGCCGGTGCCGGTGTCGTTCGGCAACCTGCGCAATCCCCGCTGGGGCAGCCTGTGGGTGTCGCTCGCGGGGCCCGGCTGCAACTTCGTGCAGGCGCTGCTGTGGGGCTTCGTCCGCATCGGGCTGTCCGCCGCCGCGATCGACGAGCCGTTCTTCACACGAATGGCCGCGGCCGGCGTCGGCGTGAATCTGGTGCTCGGCGTGCTGAATCTGTTTCCGCTGCCGCCGCTCGACGGCGGACGCATCCTGACCGCGCTGCTGCCGACGAAGCAATCGATCCTGTTGTCGCGGATCGAGCCGTACGGCTTCTTCATCGTGCTCGCGCTGGTCGCGACGGGCCTGCTGACGAAATTCTGGCTGCGCCCGCTCGTCGGCGTCGGGTACGACATCGTGACGGCCATCCTGACTCCCTTCGCCTCGCTTTTCTAACGACAATCATGTTCCCAGACCGTATTTTTTCCGGCATGCGACCTACCGGGTCGCTCCACCTCGGCCACTACCACGGCGTGCTGAAGAACTGGGTGAAGCTGCAGTCCGAATACCCGTGCTTCTTTTGCGTGGTCGATTGGCATGCGTTGACGACGCACTACGAAACGCCCGAAGTGATCGAGAAGAACGTCTGGGATGTGCTGATCGACTGGCTCGCGTCGGGCATCGATCCGTCGCAGGCGACGCTGTTCATCCAGAGCAAGGTGCCCGAGCACGCGGAGTTGGCGTTGCTGCTCGGCATGAGCACGCCGCTCGGTTGGCTCGAACGGGTGCCGACCTACAAGGAGCAGATGGAGAAGCTGAAGGACAAGGATCTGTCGACCTACGGCTTTCTCGGCTACCCGGTGCTGATGGCGGCCGACATCCTGCTGTACCGCGGCTCGCTCGTGCCGGTCGGCGAAGACCAGGTGCCGCACGTCGAGATGACGCGCGAGATCGCGCGCCGCTTCAACTATCTGTACGGTCGCGAGCCGGGCTTCGAGGAGAAGGCGCTCGAGGCTGCCAAGAAGCTCGGCGGCAAGCGCGCGAAGCTCTATCGAGAGCTGCGCAATGCCTACCAGCAGGAGGGCGACGACGAGGCGCTCGAACAGGCGCGCGCGATGCTCCAGGAGTCGCAGAGCCTGTCGATGAGCGATCGCGAGCGCCTGTTCGGCTATCTCGAGGGCGCGCGCAAGATCATTCTCGTCGAACCGCAGGCGCTGCTGACCGAGGCATCGCGGATGCCCGGCCTCGACGGCCAGAAGATGTCGAAATCTTACGGCAACACGATCGGCCTGCGCGAGGACGCGGAGACGATCTCGAAAAAGGTCCGCACGATGCCGACCGATCCCGCGCGCGTGCGCCGCACCGATCCGGGCGATCCGGACAAGTGCCCGGTGTGGCAGCTGCATCAGGTCTACACCGACGCGCCGACGCACGACTGGGTCCAGCGCGGCTGCCGGTCGGCGGGCATCGGCTGTCTCGACTGCAAGCAGCCGGTGATCGAAGGGATTCTGCGCGAGCAGCAGCCGATGCTCGAGCGCGCGCAGAAATACATGGACGATCCGTCGCTGTTGCGCGCGATCGTTGCCGACGGCTGCGACAAGGCGCGCAAGCACGCGACCGAGACGATGCGCGACGTGCGCGAGGCGATGGGCCTCTCGTACAGCTGAACCGATGCCGCCGAGCGCTTCCGTGCCGGGCGACGCACATGGGCTGACGGCCGAGCCGTCGAGCTGGGTGCGCGCTTGGTCGCATCTCGTGCCTGCGGGCGGTGCGGTGCTGGATGTGGCTGCCGGCCATGGCCGGCATGCGCGCTGGTTCGCCGGGCGCGGCCATCCGGTGCAGGCGCTCGAGCGCGATCCGGCGGCGCTGGCGTCGCTGGCCGCGGTGCCGGGTGTCGCGGCGCTCGCCGCCGATCTGGAGGACGCGCCGTGGCCGCTCGCGGACAGCGCACGTTTCGCCGGGGTGGTGGTGACGAACTATCTGCATCGTCCGTTGCTGCCGCGGCTGGTCGCCGCGCTGGCGCCGGGCGGCGTGCTGCTGTACGAAACCTTCGCGCGCGGCAACGAAACGGTCGGCAAGCCGTCTAATCCCGCGTTCCTGCTCGCGCCGGGCGAATTGCTGGACGCGGTGCGCGGGCAATTGCGCGTGGTCGCGTTCGAGGAGGGTTTCCTGCCGGCGCCGCGCGCGGCGTTCGTGCAAAGAATTTGCGCGGTGCGTGAGTGCACTGCACAAGAAGGGGCGGGATTTCCGCGTTACGGACTGACTGCCTAATCCGCTACAATCGACGTTTACTGGTTTAAATTCATTGCGTTTCATGGCTAACGGCACTCAAGGCGGTATTCAAATCCGCGGCAGCATCCCCGCGATCGTCACCCCGATGCTCGAAGACGGCAGCCTCGATCTGCCGGCCTTTCGCAAACTGATCGACTGGCATATCGAAGAGGGGACGGATGCCCTCGTCGTGGTCGGCACGAGCGGCGAATCGGCGACGGTTTCGGTCGAAGAACACATCCTGATGATCAAGACCGCGGTCGACCACGCCGCGAAGCGCATCCCGATCATCGCGGGCGCGGGCGGCAACTCCACCGCGGAAGCGATCGAGCTGTCGAAACAGGCGAAGGCGGTCGGCGCCGATGCGACGCTGCAGGTCGTGCCGTACTACAACAAGCCGACCCAGGAAGGCATGTACCGTCACTTCAAGGCGATCGCCGAAGCGGTCGACCTGCCGGTGATCCTGTACAACGTGCCCGGCCGGACGGTCGCGGACATGTCGAACGAAACGATCCTGCGGCTCGCCGATGTCCCGGGCATCGTGGGCGTGAAGGAAGCGACCGGCAACATCGATCGTGCCGCCCAGTTGATCAAGGCCGCGCCGAAGCATTTCGCGATCTACAGCGGCGACGATCCGACCGCGATCGCGCTGATGCTGCTCGGCGGCCACGGCAACATCTCGGTGACGGCGAACGTCGCGCCGCGCGCGATGAGCGAGCTGTGCCGCGCGGCGCTTGCCGCCGACGCGAAGACGGCCCGCGAGATCCATCTGAAGCTGCTGTCGCTGCACAAGAATCTGTTCATCGAGGCGAATCCGATCCCGGTGAAGTGGGCGCTGCAGGAAATGGGCAGGATTCAGGGCGGCATCCGACTGCCGCTGACGCCGCTCGACGCGCGCTGCCACGAGGCCGTGCGTAGCGCGCTGCGCGAATCCGGCATCCTGAACTGATCCGGACGCGGCCGCCCTCGGGCGGCCGCACTGGTATTGCACCGATTAATTTCGACACTGACCCGGCGATCTTCCGGCGTCGCTCATGACACGCGTTCTAGCAAGACGAAGGACTTCATGAAACATTCCGCCTTTTCCTCTCGCGCCATTCAGGTTTCGATCGTGGCGCTTGCGCTGGGCGCGCTCGCCGGCTGCGACACGCTGAACGACTATCTCGCCCCCGATCGGGTCAATTACCGTTCGACCGGCTCGGCTCCGCCGCTCGCAGTGCCGCAGGATCTGACGGCCGTGCCGCTCAGCCCCGGCTATGTCGCGCCGCCGACGAACTCCGGCCTCGGCACCGCCCCCGTGCGCGCCGTGACCGCCGCGGGCAATGCGACGGAAGGCCAGCCGAGCGCGCAGGATCCCTACGGGATGCATATCGAGCGCGACGGCGATCACCGCTGGCTCGTCGTCGACGGCCGCACGCCCGAACAGCTGTGGCCGCAGCTGAAGGAATTCTGGCAGGACAACGGGTTCTCGCTGAAGACCGATGCGCCGTCAACCGGCATCATGACGACCGACTGGGCCGAGAACCGTGCGAACATCCCGGACGACTGGTTCCGCCGCACGATCGGCAAGGTGATCGACTTCGCGTACTCGTCGGGTACGCGCGACCGGTTCCGCACGCTCGTGACGCGCACCTCGGACGGCAACACCGACATCTCGATCACGCACAGCGCGATGGAAGAAATGATGACGGGCGCGCAGGGCGGCACGTCGTCGCGCTGGGAAGAGCGGCCGCGCAATCCGGTGCTCGAGGCGGTATTTCTCGCGAAGCTGATGGAGAAGTTCGGGCTGACCGATGCACAGGCGAAGCAGTTGCTCGCCGACGCGCGTCCGGCGACGGCGCCCGCAACGGTCGTCGACACGAACTCGGGCGCGGCGACGCTCGATCTGTCCGAGTCGTTCGATCGCGCGTGGCTGCGCGTCGGTCTCGCGCTCGACCGCACCAACTTCACGGTCGACAACCGCGACCGGGAAAAAGGCCTCTACTACGTGCGCTACGCCAATTCGATGGAAGAGCTGAAGCGCGACGGCCTGTTCGGCAAGCTGTTCTACGGCGGCCCGACGGCGGCGAAGCCGGGCAAGGAATTCCTCGTCAACGTGCGTCCTCAGGGCGATGCGAAGACGCAGGTGGCGGTCGTCGATGCGAGCGGGCAGGTCGACAACTCGTCCGATGCGCAGCGCATCATTTCGCTGCTTCACGCGCAGCTGAACTGAGCGGTGCGATTCACCAGCCTGGGCAGCGGCAGTGAGGGGAATGCGTTGGTCGTCGAAGCCTCCGACGGCACCACGACCACGCGCGTCCTGCTCGACTGCGGCTTCTCGGCGAAAGAGATCGAGCGGCGGCTGGCGCGTGTCGATCTGCGCGTCGACCAGCTCGACGCGATCCTCATCACCCACGAACACAGCGACCACATCGGTAGCGCGCTGACGCTCGCGCGTCGCGCATCGCTGCCGCTGTACATGAGCTGGGGTACGGCGCGCGCAGTGGGCGCCGATACCGCCGACGTCGATCTCCACGTGTTGTGGGGCGACGAAGCGGCGCCGCTCGGCGATCTCTGCCTGCAGCCCTATACCGTGCCTCATGACGCGCGTGAGCCGCTTCAGTTCGTCTTTACGGATGGTGCGCGCCGCTTAGGGATCCTGACGGACGTCGGCGTCGCCACGCCGCATATCTGTGCAATGCTGAGCGGATGCGACGGGCTCGTACTCGAATCCAATCACGATGTCGCGATGCTGGCCGGGGGGCGTTATCCGCCGTCGCTGAAGGCGCGGATCGGGGGCAACCACGGCCACTTGAGCAACGACGCCGCGGCGGGCATCCTCGCGTCGCTCGACCGCAGTCGGTTGCGGCACCTGGTAGCGGCCCACCTGAGCCACCAGAACAACCTCCCCGAGCTTGCACAGGCCGCGCTGGCCCAGGTGCTGGGCGCGCGCCCGCAGGAAGTGCGGGTGGCGTCGCAGGACGAGGGCTTCGGCTGGCTCAGCCTGCTCTAGGCTTTCGATCGTTGACGCGCGTCCATGACGAATCCGCGCGCGCATAAAAAAACCGGCCCGAAGGCCGGTTTTTTTTCAGCTGATGCTGACGACTTACTGGCTTGCGCCCGAAGCCGGAGCAGCCGTCGCTGCCGAAGCAGCCGACGCCACAGCAGCAGCTGCATCGCTCGCAGCAGCAGTCACGCTCGATGCTGCGTCCGTAGCTGCAGCAGCAGCCGTCGAAGCAGCCGAAGCAGCGGCAGCCGAAGCGTCGCTAGCAGCCGAAGCAGCTTGATCAGCGCTCTTGTTGCAAGCAGCCAGAGCAACAGCAGCCAACAGGGAAGCTACGAGGAGGGATTTCTTCATGATCACGTCCTTTTATGGTTAAAGGTAAGCAACAGCGCGAAACAATACCGGTAATGTGCTCCAACACCGACCTGGGCCGCTGGTGGAGATGCACTTCAAGAGCGTGAATCTTCCCTACGGCTTGGGCGGAAATTATATGCACTTTCCTATCGACCGTCGACAAATCCGGGGTCAATACGTTGTCTTTCCCATACAAATTGTGTCTTGCAGGGACATACAGGCCAAGCAACTTTACTCCAGCTCACCCACCCGTATCCAGCCCGCACGATACCACTCGTGCAATAACGCTGTCATTGAAGGGTCGCGGGAGAGTGTTACAAAGCGTTTCGCCTCCATCCGGCGTGTATTGGCCAGCTCCGGCAGCCATTTTGAGGCAGTTCCAAGCGGATTTTCCTCGCCGTTGATGAAGTACGAGCGCGCGTTATACAACAATGCGGCCTTTCTGTCGAGCCGGACGCCGCGTCGGGCCGCCTGGGCGGTAAAAGAGGCCTCGCCCAGTTGCCGGACAGGGGGCTCGAACACGACGTTCGATTTGGGTTCGCTCAGATAGCAACCGAGGAATTCACCGATGTCGCGTTCGGTCCATTTGATGCTGTTGACGATCGCGGCGACACGCTCGACCATCGCGGGCGGCAGTTGGGCCGGGGTCGCGACCGCGGGCTGCGCGGGATCGCGATACAGCGCATCGCTGCGCGCGCCTGCACGCAGGCTGCCGCGTTCCGCCAGATGGTAGAGAAACTGCGCGCTCAACTCCCCGGCGGACGGCGCCCGGAAGCCGATCGAGCAGGTCATGCATTCGCCTTCGGCAATCCCGTCGTGCGCGATGTGCGGCGGGAGGTATAGCATGTCGCCCGGTTCCAGCACCCATTCGTCGGTCGGCTCGAAGTGTTCGAGGATCTTGAGCGGGACGCCTTGCTGCAGCGACAGGTCGCGCTGGGCGCCGATGCGCCAGCGTCGCTTGCCGTGCACCTGCAGAAGGAACACGTCGTAGGAATCGAAATGCGGCCCGACGCCGCCTCCGTCCGTCGCATACGAAATCATCAGATCGTCGAGACGGGCGTCGGGGATGAAGCGAAAGCGCTCAAGCAGTGCACGTGCGCGGTCGTTATGCAGATCGAGGCCCTGGATCAGCAGCGTCCATTCGCGGCGCTTGACGGACGGTAGCTGGTCGAGTTCGAAGGGACCGTGTTCCAGTTGCCATCTGTTACGAAAATGCGTGATGAGGCGCGCCTCGGCGTCGTAGTCGCCGGCCAGTTCGAACAGTTCGTCGCGCGACAGCGGCGCGCGGATGCCGGGCACGGCCTGGCGGATGAGCAACGGTTTTTTTTGCCAATACCGGCGCATGAATTGCGCGGGTGTGAGTTGACCGAGCAGCGCCGTCGGCAACTCGGGCAGCGGCGCGCCGGAATCGTCGCGGACAGGGCCGGACGGTTCGGCTGGGGACCGTTTGAGCATCGTATAATGAGATTTGTAATTGGGAGAATTGGATGAAAATCGCAAAAAACACTGTGGTCTCGGTCACTTACAAGCTGTCGGACTCACAGGGCAATCTGATCGAGGAAAGCGACGAGCCGATGGTTTATCTGCACGGCGGCTATGATGGCACGTTCCCCAAGATCGAGGAACAGCTCGACGGCCATGAGCCGGGCTTCGAGACGCAGGTTCAGCTCGAACCGCAGGACGCCTTCGGCGATTACGATCCGGAGCTGGTGAAGATCGAGCCGCGCGACCGCTTTCCGGAGCCGCTCGAAGTCGGCATGCAGTTCGAAGGCACGCCGGAAGACGGCGACGAGGAAATGGATTCGCTGATCTACACGGTGACCGACGTGGCGGAAGACAAGGTCGTGCTCGACGGCAATCATCCGCTGGCCGGCATGGCGCTGCGCTTCGCGCTGACCGTCAAGGACGTGCGCGAGGCGACGGAAGACGAGATCGAGCACGAGCATGCGCATGGTGCGGAAGGTCTCGAGATCGTCGACGAAGACGATGAAGAAGGCGAAGCAGGGGACGACCGCAACTCAGGGCGCACTCTGCACTGAACCCGACGAGGCGGCGCCCGGCATGGAGTCGGGCACGCGATAGTCGTGATCGTGATGATCGTAACCGGGCGGCACCGCGCCGCTCGCGCCGGAGTCGGGCAGATCCGGCCAGGACGGGATTTCCGGCATCGGCGGCAGCGGCGTATCGTCGCGCGGCGTGACGGGCAGGGCGGGCGGCTGAGGCAGATGCTTCGGCACCTCTTGCAAGCTGATGCTGAACATCGGCTGGCGCGCCGGATTGACGCCGATCCTCAGCCATTGGGCGAGTCTCTGATGCGGCGCAACAACCACCCGGGTCAGATTGCCCACCAGATCCCCCTTGTCGTTGTGCAGCGGCCGGTCGATCCGGAACCCGTCGGGCAGCGCATCGCTGCCCGCATGCACGACGAGAATCGAGCCGCGGAAAATCGTCGAGGCCTTGACCAGCGAGCGTTTCATTTCCCGAAAGCCGTCCCGTGTGCGCGGCCGGTTGAAGCGCAGCCACGCAAAACGGTCGGATCGCTCGTAACGCTCGAATTGCGGATCGCCTTCGAGGAGGATCACGAGCGCGCGCGCGTCGCGGCGTTTCGCATACTCGGCCGCATGGTCGATCCAGAAAGCGTTGGCGATCACGCGGTCTTCGAACTCGCCGTTGCGACCGCCCGCGGTCAGGTAGCGGTTGTTCGGCGCAGGAGCGTTGAGACCGATGAAGACCGTGTCGCCCTGCACCCAGCGGACGTTCTCCCGATAGGGCCGAAAGCGCGGAACCTCGCTCTCGCGGGTCAGTTGCAGCGGCGTCTGGCCGAACGACGTGGGATCGGAGAGCAGATCCTGCCGCAGGAAGTCGAGCCGCTCGACAGGGTCGTAGCCACCGAGCGACGGTGCGCCGCAGATCGCCCAGTCGGACTGCCCGGGGAGAAACACGAGCGGTGCGCGCGATGCGTTGAGCAGCGCCATCCGCTGCTCGTACAGCGAGTCGCGACAGGGCTCGCGCGGGCCTTTCAGGTTGCCGTCATAGACGATGAACGACACCGTGCGATCGCGGCCGATCGCATCGAACAGGCGTTGTGCGGGGGCCTCGTCCGCGGGGGCTTCCATGACGCCGGTGAGGACTGCGAACGAGTAAGGCGCGGTGCCGCGCGAATCCGGCGCGGCAACGGCGTGGCCCGCCATCGCGGCCGCGAGCAACGCGGCGAGCGCGTGCGTGCGCAGCCTGCCGCGCGGCGGCCGGCGGCCGTCAGCCCTTTGCATCCGTTCCGCCTGCCCGGGCGAGCGCGTGCAGCTCATAGAGCAAGTCGAGCGCATCGCGGGGCTTCAGATCGTCCGGGTCGAGTTCGAGCAGGCGCTCGAGCGCAGGATGCGGCGCCGCGGCGGCCGGGGGCTCGTCGGCGTCGTCGTCCGTGTCGCCGTGCGCCGGCGGCGCGGCGAACAGGTCGAGCTGCGGCGTGACCTGCGCGGCGGACTGCTGTTCGAGATAGGCGAGATGCTTGCGGGCGGCGCGGATCACCGGTGTCGGCACGCCGGCCAGCTGGGCGACCTGCAGGCCGTAGCTCTGATTCGCCGGCCCTTCGTCGACCGCGTGCAGGAACACGATGCCATGACCGTGTTCGACGGCGGACAGGTGGACGTTGGCCGCGTGCGGAAACTCCGTGGGCAGTTGCGTCAGCTCGAAGTAGTGGGTCGCGAACAACGTGTAGCACGCGTTGTGCGACAGCAGGTGGCGTGCGATGGCCCAGGCGAGCGCGAGGCCGTCGAAGGTCGACGTGCCCCGGCCGATTTCGTCCATCAGCACGAGGCTTTGCGGCGTCGCGTCGTTGAGGATCGCGGCGGCTTCGGTCATCTCGACCATGAAGGTCGAGCGGCCGCCGGCGAGATCGTCCGCGGCGCCGATCCGCGTGAAGATGCGGTCGATCGGGCCGAAGCGGGCCGCTTTCGCCGGGACGTAGCTGCCGACGTAGGCCATCAGCGCGATCAGCGCCGTTTGACGCATGAATGTCGACTTACCGCCCATGTTCGGGCCGGTGATCAGCAGCAGCTTGCGCTCGGGGTTCAGCCGGCAGTCGTTCGCGATGAACTGTTCGACCTGTGCTTCGACGACCGGATGGCGGCCCTGTTCGATCTCGATGCCGATCTCGTCGGAGAACTCGGGGGCGACCCAGTCGAGCGCGCGGGCGCGTTCGGCGAAGGCCGCCAGCAGATCCAGCTCCGCCAGGCCGCCCGCGACGCGCTGGCATTCGGCGATGAACGGCAGCAGCGCCTGCAGCACGCCGTCGTATAGCGCGCGTTCGCGCGCGAGCGCGCGCTCCTGCGCGGACAGCGCCTTGTCCTCGAAGGTCTTCAGCTCGGGCGTGATGTAGCGCTCGGCGTTCTTCAGGGTCTGGCGGCGGCGGTAGTCGTCCGGCACCTTGTCGGTCTGGCCGCGCGTGACCTCGATATAGAAACCGTGGACCTTGTTGTATTCGACGCGCAGATTCGCGATGCCGGTGCGCGCGCGTTCGCGCGATTCGAGATCGATCAGGAACTGGCCGCAGTTCTCCGAGATGTCGCGTAGCTCGTCGAGATCGGCATCGTAGCCGCGCGCGATCACGCCGCCGTCGCGAACCATGGCGGCGGGTTCGGCGGCGATTGCGTGGGTCAGCAGATCCAGGCATTCGGCGGGCGGTTCGAGCGCCGCTTCGAGACGGCCGAGCGCGGCCGCGTTCGGCGCGATCTCGGCGACGCGCCGGCGCAGCGCCGGCAGCGCGGCGAAGGTGTCGCGCAGGCTGGACAGGTCGCGCGGACGGGCCGACAGCAGCGCCAGGCGGCCGGTGATCCGCTCGACATCGGAAATCTGCCGCAGCGCGGCGCGCAGGGGATCGAGGCCCGTGTGCGCGGGCGCGTCGAGCAGCGCGCCGATCGCCTGCTGGCGCGTGCGCGCGGCGACCGACGCGCGCGGCGGATGATGCAGCCAGTGGCGCAGCAGCCGGCTGCCCATCGTCGTGCAGCAGGTGTCGAGCAGGGAGTAGAGCGTGGGCGACTCGGTGCCGCGCAGCGTTTCCGTGAGCTCCAGGTTGCGCCGCGTCGACGGATCGAGCCCGATATATTCGGATTCGTTCTCGACCTTGAGGCTGCGCACGTGGCGCAATTGCTGGCCCTGCGTCGCGGCCGCATAGAGCAGCAAGGCGCCCGCGGCGCCGCACGCGCTCGTGAGCGAATGCGCGCCGAAGCCGTCGAGGCCCGCGACGTCGAGCTGGTCGCACAGGCGCTGGGTGCCCGAGGCGATGTCGAAGTGCCAGGCCGGTACGCGCGTCATGGCGCCCGCGCCGGCGGGTACGGCCCCGACATCGGCGTCGGCCGCCAGGATCTCGGCCGGACGGATTCGCTCGAGCGCCGCGCCCAACTGGTCGGGCGCGAGTTCCGCGAGCCGCAGCGCGCCGCTGGCGAGGTTGAGCCACGCGAGCCCCAGATTCGCGGGGACGCCGCGCTTGTTATGGCCGACGCACAGCGCGAGCAGGTAGACGTCGTTCTTGTCGGAGAGCAGCGCGGCGTCGGTGAGCGTACCCGGCGTGACGACGCGGACGACTTTGCGTTCGACCGGGCCTTTCGACGTGGCCGGGTCGCCGATCTGTTCGCACAGCGCGACCGATTCGCCGAATTTCACGAGCTTCGCGAGATATTGCTCGACCGCGTGGTGCGGGACGCCCGCCATCTTGATCGGCGTGCCGGCCGACGCCCCGCGCTGCGTGAGCGTCAGGTCGAGCAGGCGCGCGGCTTTTTCCGCGTCGTCGTAGAACAGTTCGTAGAAATCGCCCATCCGGTAGAAGACGAGCGTGTCGGGGTGGTCGGCCTTGATGCGCAGGTACTGCTGCATCATCGGCGTGTGGTTCGCGAGCGAGGCGGCTGTTTCGGCGGGTGCTGCTGTCTGAATGCTCATCTTGAAAATGATTGGATGCGTATACGAAATTGAGTGTGAGTTTACCTTGTTGGGAGACGGGCAGGAGTTGGCTAAATGGCTAATTGGGGCGGGAGAGGGAGTGCCGGGGGAATCCTGGATGCCGATTGGACTGCCTAGGGGAGTTTGCCTGGTTGCGCGCGTGGGTGAGCGGGTCGTCGGCCCACATGTTCGTCGGGCGGCGGAAAGGCTCTCCCCGTTAAGTGCAAGGCGATTGCCTCACGCGACGCTCGCGTCCGCGTGTTCTGGCGGGCGGTGCTGGGCAGGCGAGACTACACCGCAATTCGAGCCGCGATCGGATCAGCGTCGCGTGTTCTGCGGATCCACGTGGACGTCGTGCCGATCCCACACTTAGCCACGACGGAACAGGCGTCGATCGTGCGTGAGCGGATCACTTCCGCCGGGATAGTCGGGCCCTTCCGACCATCCGATTCGCGAATCGGTGCGGGGTGGTCATGCGAACCGTCCGTGAAAGATTCAACGTCGAGTGTCGACGTATTTCGGGAGCGAATCTCGATCGCCGAACCGCATTGGGACGCGATTCTCGGCTTCTACATAATCCGGGTTACCGATCGAAAGCGGATCGTTTGCTACGTGGACGTGCTCGGGACTCGAAAATGATATTCATCCGGAAAATACATTCACAATGCCGGGCACTGTTCGTGGTTGCTTGTTTAATTGGTAATGATATTGAAATTTATTTTGCTTGTGTGATTTGTCGGTAATTTAATTTTAATTAATAAAAAAATGATATTTGATTGATCTTGATATTTGAATTTGACGTTCTACGATTCATTGCGTGTTCCGGAGTGATTGCTTGGTTGGGTGTTGATATGTTGGCGTCGATTATTAATTGTCATTTATTGACTGTCAATATGTTGGGCGAGAGACACGAATAAGGCTGCGTCTTTTGCGGGCCATAACGATTTCTACCAGATGTGAGAAGAGAAAATTCCGGAGGGGAAATGAAAGCGAACATCCGTTTCAAGGCGGTGCTCGGCTTGTATGTCGTCGGCGCCGCCTTCACCGGTTTGTGCACACCGGCCTATGCCTGGACCGATGGCAATCCAAGTGGTGCTAGCCAATGCGCGGCCGTGGATATCAACGATGCGGGTACTGTGATCGCGAACTGTGAGGTCAACAATACCGCCGTGACTTATGTCACCGTCGCCGGTACCGAGACACAGTTGTCCGCGCTGCCGTCAACCCCGGGCGGTGTGCCTTGCGCCAGTCAGGCGATCAACAATGCGGTCGCCGGAACAGAAACCATCATCGGCGCCTGTCAAGATGGGAACGAGGTCTGGCAAGCGGTATCGTGGGTGGCCGGCTCGCCCGCGTCGCCCAGGCAGTTGATGCCCTATCCAGGGACGCTTGGAATTTTGGACCCGGGGGTCCGGACGAGCGCGGCCGATGTCAACGCCCAAGGCATCACGGTGGGCGTCAGCGTGGACGGCAACGATATCGCGCTCCCGGTGTACTGGTCGGGAAGCGGTACGGCTACGCCGTTCAATACCGCTTTACTCGCCCCTCTAGCCAATTGCGCACCAGCCAGCATCAACGATGCCGCGACGCCGTCCGTGGTCGGGAACTGCCCCGCCGGCAGCAGCGGCAAGTCCGTGGCGGTGCTGTGGCCGACGCTGTCGTCCAGCTATGCGAGCTTGCCGGTTCCGAGCGGTGCGAGCTATTGCGCGGCCAGCCAGATCAATCTGAGCGGCCAGATTCTGGGCGAATGTATTTACGGGACCGATACGCGCCGCGCAGTGCAGTGGGGACCCGGTGGCACGGGCCCCGCAGTCTTGATGACCGTCAACGGTGGAACGATCTTGCATACGACCCGCATCGCCCAGAACGATTCGGGCGTCGTGGCCGTCAGCTTTCTGGCGGGCGGATCGCTGGCGGGGTTCTCGGAACCCGCTGTCTGGAATCCGGCCGGCGGCAATACGAATGCGAGCGGGCTGACGCTTCCGTCGGGCGCGATACATGGGGGCATCGGTGCGATCGGGAACAACGGAAAAATGGTAGGCAACTTTGAAACCTGGGCGGGTGATACGCATCCGATGCACGTCGAGTCCGGCAGTAGCACGGTCGTGGACGACGGCTCGCCGGAGGGTGGGCCCAATGCAGTCGTCACGGCGCTGTCCAAGTCGGGCACGAAGGAGGCGGGGGTCGGAGAGAGCGGTGCCGAAAATGCCCAGGCGATTTATCAATCCGTGCCTTAAGGATCAAGACGCTCCGTATCAGCGAGCGGCGTTCGTGCAGGACACCGCTCGCCGGGTCGAGGACGTCATGGGTCCAGTGGACCTGCGGCGGGAGAACAATCTAACCGCACCGGACGACACGTTCGTCGTTCAATAGGATTCACTATGGATCGCCTTCGTCTAATTTCGCAGGCCAGCGTTATGGCGGGCATCGTGTGTTATCCGCCGCGCGTTGCATCGTGATCAATCGATGTCGGCACCCAGGTCGGCTCAGGCTGCTCGGCGGCCGTGGTCGGCGACCATGAGCGGATCGTCGGAACTTGCCAGAACAGGGTCTGCCGGAACAGCCGCCGCGATCGGGCGGGTACCGAAGTCATCGCCTTCTACGAGGTTCCGCTCCGCTTCGGGAGGACGCCAAGGGAGAAGCTTATGAAATCCGTGTCGCTGGGCATATTGGTTTTCGCCGCACTTGCAACATCGATCTTCACTTCCAACGCGGGCGCCTACCCAATTAAAGGTGATTATGTGGCTGCTGCGGAAAGCTGGCAGCAATCCAATGCTTCGCTGGCGAAACGCATGATGGACGCGGACTACGAGGCGTGGCAGAGGAGTGAAAAGAGGCGGGCCGCCGGTTGTGTGCTGAGCTCCGCAGAAACAAAGGCGGCGTTCCAAGGTTTTCGGGAAAGTCAGGAAGCGCGATTTGGTATCGACGGGCTGATGGTGTTTTTCGACAGCATTCTCCGGAAGAAAACTGAATGCGCGGGATTTTTCTAACCATCATGCCGATCGGGAGCCTTGTCCCATACTCAATTTACCGAACCCATTTCCTGAATAAGGGGGAAATCATTCACTCAGTTCGGGATGCTTGATGCGGGTATGGCGACTAAGCGAAGTGAACATGTCCGCATAAGTGGCGGCATAGAAGCCTTGTCAGGAAAGATGCGGGTGCGGCAGCCCGAATGCTCATCTCGATGCAGGGGCGCAAGGAAGCAGTCGATCGATGAAGCCAGGGTTGCCGATACCGGAGGCAGGTCGGCGCGGGCGAATGGGGCTCAGCCGGGCTGATGTCGTGCAGCCGGTCGTCTTGCTCTGACGGAAACTGATCCGACGGCAGAATGTACGGGTCGTCGAATCAGTTCCGGCAGCTATCTCGTCGGCGCGAGCCCCGGACGGTACGACACGGCGGCAGGGCTGCGTTGAAGCCACGTCCCCGCGAAATCCCGGGGGGCGCCCTCAGGACGCGTGCGCCGACGCCAGACTGAGCGCCACCGCTTGCGCGACTTCGATGCCGTCGATGGCTGCCGAGTAGATGCCGCCCGCATATCCCGCGCCTTCGCCGGCCGGATACAGGCCTTCGACGTTCATGCTCTGATAATCGTCTTTGCGTCGAACCCGGATCGGCGACGAAGTGCGCGTCTCCACGCCGGTGAGCACGGCATCGTGCATCGCGAAGCCGGCGATCTTCTTGTCGATCTGGGGCAGGGCTTCGCGGATGGCCTCGATCACGTAGTCCGGGAGCGCGGTGCTGAGATCGGTCGGGCGCACGCCAGGCTTGTACGAGGGCTCCACGGAGCCGAGCGACGTCGACGGCCGGCCCGCGATGAAATCCCCGACCAGCTGGCCCGGCGCGCGGTAATCGCTGCCGCCGAGTTCGAATGCGCGCTCTTCCCACTTCCGCTGGAACGCGATGCCCGCCAGCGGACCGCCGGGATAGTCTTCCGGCGTGATGCCGACGACGATGCCCGCATTCGCGTTGCGTTCGGCCCGGGAATACTGGCTCATGCCATTGGTGACCACACGGCCCGGCTCGGAGGTCGCCGCGACCACCGTGCCGCCAGGACACATGCAAAAACTGTAGACGGCCCGCCCGTTACTGGCGTGGTGGACCACCTTGTAATCGGCCGCGCCGAGTTGCTTGTGGCCTGCAAACTTGCCGAAGCGGCTGCGATCGATCAACCCTTGCGGATGCTCGATGCGAAAACCCAGCGAAAACGGCTTGGCTTCGATGTACACGCCGCGATCGTTCAGCATCTGGAAGGTGTCGCGCGCGCTGTGGCCCACGGCCAGCACCACATGGTCGCACTGGAGCGTTTCCCCGTTCGACAGCTTGAGCGACCGTACCTTGCCCCGATCGATTTCGATGTCGTCGACCCGGGTTTCGAAGCGGACTTCGCCGCCCAGTTCATGAATGGTCGCGCGCATTTTTTCCACCATGCTGACGAGGCGGAACGTGCCGATGTGAGGCCGGCTCAGATACAGGATGTCTTCCGGTGCGCCCGCCTTGACGAATTCGTCCAGCACCTTGCGGCCATAGTGGTTGGGGTCCTTGATCTGGCTGTACAGCTTGCCGTCGGAAAACGTCCCGGCCCCGCCTTCCCCGAACTGCACGTTGGATTCCGGATTGAGTACGCCCTTGCGCCACAGGCCGAAGGTGTCCTTCGTCCGCTCACGCACGGCTTTGCCGCGCTCGAGGATGATGGGGCGGAATCCCATTTGCGCCAGGAGAAGCCCTGCGAAGAGGCCGCACGGCCCCATGCCAATGACAACCGGGCGCAGGGAGGCGATGTGCTCGGGGGCCTTCGCGACAAAGCGGTACGCCATGTCGGGCGTCAAGCTGCAATGCGGTTTGCCGGCGAGTTGGGCGAGCGCGGCCGCTTCGTCCTTGACTTCGACATCGACGATATACGTCAGCTTGATGTCGGAGCGCTTGCGTGCATCGTGCGCACGGCGGAACACGGTGTAACGGACGAGCCCGTCTTCCGCCACGCCAAGGTCCGCGAGGCGCGCGCGAATCGCGGCTTCGAGCGCGCTTTCGGGATGGTCGAGGGGGAGTTTAACTTCGCTTAACCGTAACATGAGTACTCGAATGCAGTCGCCACGGAACCGTGGCGGTGTTGATACAGTGGGGGTCGACATGCGGGTGGCGGTACTGTTCGCCCTGCGGGCATCTCGGATGCAAATCATTCGTCGCCGGAAAAGCTGCACGAGGCGCTGCGCACCGACCAGACCGGACCACTCGGGCGATTGCAGGGCCGAGCACGAAGCAACCCTCATGCGGGGAAGATTTCTCCGCTCTCGGGCAATCGGAAAGCGAAAAGCGCTCCGGCATGACCCTGCCGGCGGGTGATTTGCGCGCAAGCCACGCCATGCGGGCTTGGCCGCCCATGTCGCTCAAGCTGGCCAACATAGCACATCGATATCCATGCCCACAAAAATGCGGGTGCCTGAGGAAAAGGGCGGTGGCGCCGTGCTCCGCACGCAGCGTCGCTTTTCGTGGCGCAGCGATTATAGGAAAGCGCTCCCCGCGCTGCAAACCTATTTCGGTCTGATCTGCAACACGGGGACGCCGCTGCGCCATCGAAGCCGATCGGCGGGTGCTGTCCGGGATCCGCGATAAACGAGAATGGCCGGCCACCGGCCGGCCACGCACCAGGAAAAGGCGACGACACCGACGTGGCGTCAGTCATTCACCGTGACGCCATTGCCGTGCACGCCGATCCGCACGTGCTCGCTCTCCAGATCGGCTCGCCTGACGACGAAGCTGTCGCCGGTGCGCAGGCGTTTCGGATTGGGGATGCCGGATGCGCCCGTCAGCGCACTGCTCCAGACGGGCGCCGCGGCGGTGCCGCGGTTGTAGTCGACGTGTACGTCCGCGTCGTTCGGCCCCGGATTGCGAATCGTCACCGGGGAATTCACGCCGAAGTCGAACAGAAGCGTTGCTTCGGCGGCGATGTTTTGCTGAGGCATGCTGGGCTCCTCGAAAGAGTGGTTGCATCTTCATCGCGGCGGCGACGCACGCATGCGCGTCGGCCCGACGACGTTCAGACGACGCCACACCCGTTTGCGCGGGTCTGGTGGCATCAGGTTAAGCAGGGGCGTCGCGCGAGAAAATGCACCGTTCGTTACGGGAGGTTCGTCCCGGAGAATCGACGGATATTCCGGGCGATGCCCGGACTCATGCCGCGATTGAAGATCGCTCGGCGGTTCCTGATCGTGCCTGCCGCTTCTGCAAAATCGATTCGCCGTTTCATGATCGACGGCCTGTTCCGTAGGATGTCTTCCGCCACATCGCGGATTGCTTCGTCGTTGACGGCCGAACCCGACAAAGCCGTGTTTTCCCGGTACATCCGTTAGTATGGTTGCCTCCTCTTCTCGTGACGAAGCCCGCCATGCCGCCCGACTTTGCCGCCCGCGCGGGGTTGCCCGACATGTCCGACGAACCCGTACGTACCGTCTGTCTTCGCCACGGACGAATCGCCTATGTGCTGTCTGGGGCGGGCGAGCCGACGGTCGTGCTGGAAACTGGACTTGGCGCGGAAAGCGCCGAATGGCGCGTGGTCCGTGCCGCGCTCGCGCGGCGCTACGGCGTACTCAGCTATGACCGGCCTGGACGAGGTCGCAGCGATCCGCCGCCAGCCGTGCGCAGCGCGGCCGGCCTGGCCGACGAGTTGCGAGACCTGTTGCGGGCCGTGAGCGCGCCCGGCCCCTACCTGCTGGTCGGCCATTCGTTCGGCGGTCTTCTGGTGCGGACGTTTGCCGAACGCTATCGCGCCGACGTGTGCGGGCTGGTCTTGGCGGAGTCGATGCACGCGCGTCAGTTCGACCTGTTCGCCGGTGCATTCGACGACGCGGATGTCCCCGAATCGCCCGAGCGATCCCGGATGCGCGCGTTCTGGACCGGAGGCTGGCGCGATCCGGAGGCGACGCCTGAACGCATCGATCTGGAGGCGAGTCTGCGCGAATCGGCCGGATTTTCTTCGCTGGGAGAATTGCCCGTCACCGTGGTCACAGCGAACGCGTTCGCGCGCTCACGGCTCTTTCCCGACGCATCGCGCGGCTCATTGCAGGCGCGCTGGGACGGTCTTCAGCACGATCTGCTGCGCTGCTCGGCGCGGGCCGTGCACATCAGCGTTCCGGCCAGCGAGCACTTCGTGCAGCGTGATGCGCCGCAGGCACTCGTGGAGGCGATTGTGGCGACCATCGGGCGGATGCGCGCCTCTCGCGGCGAGGGCGTCTGAACACCTTGCCGGTGGAACTTGAGCGTAACGCGCCGTGCTTGGATTGCCTTCGGATTCCTGATCGCCATTCGGGAGTCGCTTCCGGCATGGGATATCTTCCCGGCATCCAGATGCCGGCACGGTCATCACGGACACGATGGTCCAAGATCCTGACCGACCGTCGACCGGATCCGCGATTCTCATTCGGGCCGTGTTCCTCCGGGACCGAGTCGATCGCGCGCTGCGTCAGGGTTTCGCATCGGCTCCCGATACGGCATGCAGGGTCTCCGACGGCCGCTCGTCAAAGTCTTTCCGGGAGTGCCCGGCGAAACGCCCGGGACGGGCGAAACCGCAAGCCGGCGCGACGTCGCCCTCCCTTATCGCTCGCCATCGCGCACCTTTCCCGCACGCGCATGTTCAGCGAGTAATCGAGCGGCGCGCAGCCGATTCGCGCATGGAACCCGGTGCGCGGCTTTCGTTCGGCATAGTCCTGCCTTCCGGGGTTCGCCGAGCTCGCGGAAATCCGGCGGGACGCTCGGTCGCGAAACGGGCCACTTCCGTTGCAGGGGATGCCCGGCCTGCGTCGGCTTCGGCTACGGCGCCAGCGCGCGGACGGAGCCGCTGGGCACGCGCTCCTCGGCAGGCTTCACGAGCGTCCACAGCAGCACGACGCCGATCAGGTCGCCGAAGCCCAGCATGACGAAGAACGGCGTGTAGCCGATCGTGGTCACGAGCGCGCCCATCATCAGCGTGAAGATGAGGTTGCCGGCACCCGCCGACAGCCCGCCGAAACCGGTGATCGTCGCCACTTCATGACGGGGAAACAGATCGGCCGACATCGAGATGACGGTGATCGACAAGGTCTGATGCGCGAAGCCGCCGAGGCAGAGCAGGAGGATTGCCGTTGCGGGATCCTTCACGTAGCCGACGCCCGCCATCGCGGTCATGATCAGCGCGCCGAACGTGAACACCAGCCGCTTGCCGTTCAGGATCGTGATGTTGAAGCGCCGGTTCAGATAGAGCGAGACGGCGCCGCCCATCATGCAGCCGACATCCGCCGCGACGAAGGGGAGCCACGCGGTCATCGCGATCGCCTTCAGGTCGAAGCCGCGTGCCTGGTGCAGATAGAGCGGCATCCAGAAGACCAGCGTCATCCAGACGGGATCCGCGAAGAACCGCGGCAGCACGATCCCCCAGAAATTGCGCTGCGCGAAGATCCGGCGCAGCCGCGGGCGGGGCGCATCGCGATCCGGGGCGGCGGGCTCGTCGACGTTGATGTGCGCCATTTCCTCGGACGACAGCTGCGGATGCTCGTTCGGGTGCCGGTAGTAGCGCAGCCACAGCGCGGACCACACGAGGCCGACCGCGCCGGCGACGACAAAGGCGACGTGCCAACTGTAGCGCAGGATCGACCATGCGATCAGCGGCGGCGCGGCGATCGCGCCGATCGATGCGCCGATGTTCACGATGCCGGCCGCGAGTCCGCGTTCCCGAGGCGGAAACCAGTACGCCGCCGCGCGCATCCCGGCGGGCTGGAACGACGCCTCGGCAAGCCCGAGGGCGCCGCGCAGCACGAACAGTCCGATCCAGCCGTCGGCCAGCCCGTGCGCCATGCAGGCGATCGACCAGCCGACGCCGCACAGCAGGAAGCCGAAGCGAAGCCCGATGCGATCCATCATGTAACCCGTCAGCGGTCCGCCCAGCGGATAGGTGACGAGGAACGCGCCGGTGATCCAGCCGTACTGCGCGGTGCTGATGTGGAGATCCTGCATCACCGTCGGTGCGGCGACGCTCAGCGAACTGCGGGCCAGGTAGTTCGCCACCGTGCCCAGCGTCAGCAGCGCGATCATCCACCAGCGAAGGCCTTTTATTTTCGAGGTCATTGCGGCTTGTCTCCGAGAATTTGGGTGTCATGAGACCGGTGCGTCGGCGCGCGACTGCCACGAAGGGCGGTGCGGTGCGTGCGGACCAATCCTGGGTGCGACGGGGATTTCGGTCGCAGCAAATTAACACGAATCATACGATGTCTGTTCATCGTAGAATCGACTGAAGGGTTTGCAGGGATGCCGACCTACCTATTAGGCCGCTCGATAGATGTTTTAGTGAATGTTCTGTATTGACTGAGTGTGTTTTATTGATTGAATGGCGATTTTTAGTTTCTTTGATATAAGACGTCGTATAAATTGTGTGATATTTGATCCGATGGTCGAGAGCGGGTGAGCGTGACGGCGCGCCCCTCATGAAGGGGGGGCTCGGTGAAAGGCGTCGCCGCGCCGCGGCGTTCGCGGGAGAGGCCACCACCTGCGCCTGAAAGGGGCTGCCTGGAGGAAAAAGACTGGTCAGCCCGAGGCGGTTACACGGGTCCAACCTGCGCGCCTGCGCCGAGGGGGGGATGCGGGCTGTCGCTACCAGCCGACCCGCCCGGCGCGGAATGCATCGCCGCGCGCGACGACGCGTTGATCGCGAAGGCCCTGCATGACGATCTGCACGGCCTTCAGGCGCGCGATGTCGGGCAAGGCGATCAGCGCAAATGCCCGCTTCGCGGGAATCGGCAGATCGACGACCTGGACGCCGTCCGGAACGGGAAACACCGCGAGACGCGGCAGGATCGAATAGCCGATCCCATGCCTGACCATTGCCGTGATGCCGGTGTCGGTCGCGAGGGTGCGCGACGGTTCGGCGGAGAAGCCGGCCGCGCGGCATGGTTCGAGGATCGAGCGGGCGCCGGAGCAGTCGAGCTGGAGATACGGCAGGCCGTCGAATTGGGCCCACGAGATCGGCGCGCGCAGCGGCAGCGACGCGGGCGCGACCAGCGCGTAGGTATCCGCCACGTAGGAGTGGGCTACCAGACCTTGACTCACCGGCAAGTGCGCGACGCCGATCCCGGCGCGGCCCGTTTCGACGGCGTGCGTCACATCCTCGCGCTCCTCGCATCCGTCGTCGATGTCGATGCGTATGCCGGGCGCGGCGGCGGCCAGCGCCTCCAGCGCATGCGGCAGCACATGGGTGCTGATGCTACGGAAGCAGGCGATGCGCACCCGGCCGACGATCTCCGCCGGACGGTCCGCGAAATCCGCCAGGCTGTCGGCCAGGCGTACGATTTTCCGCGCTTTCGCCAGCACGCCGTGGCCGGCCTCGGTCGGCGCGCAGCCGTTGCGCGAGCGTGTCAGCAGCCGCGCGCCGAGGCTTGCCTCGAGCGTCGTGATCGCGTGGCTGATCCGCGACTGGGTGCATCCCAATTGGACGGCGGCCGCGCCGAATCCGCCGGTGTCGGCTACGGCGATCAGCATTTCCAGCTGGCTGAGCTTGGGTTTGGGCATGACGTCCATCGAAATTTTTCATGGATGAGCGCCCACTATCGGGGATTTCGGTTGTCGCGGAATCGATCGCGGCCGGATCATGCGGCCTTGACCATCTCTTTTTTTGAAAGGAACCCAGGATGAGTTCGCTGCCGCGGGATACCGTGCTGATCGTGATCGACGTACAACGAGCGTTCGACGACCCGCGTTGGGGTCAACGCAACAATCCCGGCGCGGAGCGCCATATCGCGGCACTGCTGTCGGGCTGGCGGCACGCGGGGCGGCCGGTGGTGCATATCCGGCATCGCTCGACGGAGCTGGACAGTCCGCTCCGCCCGGATCGCCCGGGCTTCGAGGTCAAGCCCGAAGCGCAATCGCAGCCGGGCGAGCCGGTGATCGACAAGGCGGTCAACAGCGCGTTCATCGGCACGGATCTCGAGCGGCGCCTGCGCGACGGCGGTGCGACGACGCTCGTGATCGTGGGCCTCACGACCGATCACTGCGTGTCGACCACGACGCGCATGGCCGGCAATCTCGGGTTCACGACCTATCTTGTCGCGGACGCTACGGCGACGTTCGAGCGCCGCGGCCCGGACGGCCGGCATTTCAGCGCGGAGCAGATGCACGAGACCGCGCTGGCGAGCCTGCACGGCGAGTTCGCGACAGTGGTTGACACCACCGACATTCTGGCCCGACTCTGAACGAAGGGAGACGCGCTTCGACGGCGGTTGTACGTGCCGCCGGATGCGGTCGTGAGTGCCGCCGTCGGAGGCGCGAGGCGGGCGCGGTGCACGGCGGCGTTCGCGCGTCCCCATGAAAAACGGCCCGCGTCGCGGTGGCGACGCGGGCCGTGTCGGCGCCGTCGGGGCCTGGCGCGGAACGCTTATTCCGCGGCCGGACGCAGGTGCGAGTAGCGGTTCAGGATCGGGATCATTTGCGCGTACAGTTTCGGATTCGCCGCGACGATCTCATGGCGATCGAGGAAGTCGGAGTCGCCCATGTAGTTGCCGACGAGGCCGCCCGCTTCGGTGATGAGCAGGCTGCCCGCCGCCATGTCCCACGCGTTGATGCCTTGTTCGAAGAAACCGTCGAGGCGGCCCGCCGCGACGTTCGCGAGATCGAGCGCGGCGGCGCCCGGGCGGCGCAACCCGGTGCAGGCCTGGGTCATTTCGATGAACAACTGGCTGTACGCTTCGAGGCCGTCCTTTTCGCGGAACGGGAAGCCGGTGCCGACCAGCGCGTCGGCAAGGCGGTCGCGGCGGCCGACGCGGATGCGGCGGTCGTTCAGGTACGCACCGCGACCGCGCGTGGCGGTAAACAAATCGTTGTTGTTCGGGTCGTAGACGACGGCCTGCGTGATCACGCCCTTGTGCGAGAGCGCGATCGACACGCAGTAGTACGGGAAGCCGTGGATGAAGTTGGTCGTGCCGTCGAGCGGGTCGATGATCCACTGGAATTCGGATTCGTTGTCCGACTGGCCCGATTCTTCCGCGAGGATCGCGTGGTCGGGGTAGGCGGTTTTCAGCGTCTCGATGATGGCGTCTTCCGACGCCTTGTCGATCTCCGTCACGAAATCGTTGTGCTGCTTCTTGCGGATCTCGATCAGATCGAGATCGAGCGATGCGCGGTTGATGATCTGTCCGGCGCGGCGCGCAGCCTTGACAGCGATATTGAGCATGGGATGCATGGGCCTGAATCCTGAAGCAGGCGGCGCGGGGCCGCCACAATATAGGGTGATCGAACCGGGCGAAGAGCGGTGCTCGGGTAGATGCACGGCGCATCGGGAGCACGCATTTCGTCGACGGAGGACGCGAATTGGCAAAGAACGGCGTGCGCGCCGTGACTCCGGCGGCGCACGCAAAAACGTGATTTTACCTGAGTCGCGGCGCCTTTTTGCGAATCGGGGGCGGGGAAACCCCCTGATTCGTCCGGATGAGTGCGGCGGCCGGCGGAGTTAGCGATACCATACCGGCTTCCGATCTATTGAACCGAACCGTTTTGGAAGACTCGCAGAAACCGTCCGCGCCTTTGTCGGGCGCGGCTTCTCCCCATCCGGCCCGACCCGGGCGCGGCGGCTTTACGTCCACCCGCTTCGTGCTCGTCGAGCCCAGCCATCCCGGCAACGTCGGGGCGGCGGCGCGCGCACTGAAGACGATGGGGTTCTCCCGGCTGGTGCTGGTCGCGCCGCGCGTGCCGCATGTCCAGAGCGATCCGGAAGCGATCGCGATGGCGAGCGGCGCCGACGACGTGCTCGCATCGGCACATGTCGTGCCGACGCTCGCCGACGCGCTGAACGGCGTGCACTGGTCGATCGCGCTGACCGCCCGGTCCCGCGAGTACGGGCCGCCTAGGCTCGCGCCGCGGGCCGCGGCGGGCGAGGCGTGCCGGCAGGTGGCGACGGGCGACATCGCGCTGGTGTTCGGCAACGAGCGCACCGGCCTGTCGAACGAGCACGTCGAGCGCTGCAGCGCGCTCGCGCATATCCCGGCGAACCCCGCGTACAGCTCGCTCAATCTGGCGCAGGCCGTGCAGGTGCTGTCCTACGAACTGCGCATCGCGTTTCTCGACCCGTCCGGCGAGCGCGTGCCGGACGCCGATGCGGGCACGCTCGCGCCGAGCGACGAAATCGAACGGATGTATGTCCATCTGGAAAACGCGCTGATCGCGCTCGAATTTCTCGATCCCCGCCATCCGAAGAAACTGATGTCGCGTCTGCGACGGCTGTTTGCCCGCACCGGCCTCGAGCGCGAGGAGGTGAATATCCTGCGCGGCATCGCCAAGCATGCGCTGCTGAAGGCGCGCGGCCCGGACAACAACGAATAGGCGTCGCCGCGCCGCCGGACGAATACCCCCTGCGGCGTCGGGGTGAACGCGGCGCGTCCAGCGCGCCCGCGCGAGTGGTCCTACAATCGACCGCACATCATGAAACGTCATAAGCAAAGCAGTCAAACCGATATCGGCCATGCCCGGCAGCCTCGTGCCGGGTTCCCTTTCCGCGACCCCATGTTCACGAGACTTCGCGAAGACATCGCCACGATCCGCGAGCGCGATCCCGCCGCCCGCAGCGCCTGGGAAGTGCTGACGTGTTATCCGGGCCTGCACGCGCTCGTGCTCCATCGCGCTGCGCACGCATGCTGGCGCCGCGGCTGGCACTGGCTCGGCCGTTTCGTATCGCAGTCGGGCCGGTTCCTGACCGGCATCGAGATCCATCCGGGCGCGGCGATCGGCCGGCGCGTGTTCATCGATCACGGGATGGGCGTGGTGATCGGCGAGACCGCCGTGATCGGCGACGACTGCACGATCTACCAGGGCGTGACGCTCGGCGGTACCTCGCTCACGCGCGGCGCGAAGCGTCATCCGACGCTGGCGCGCGGCGTGATCGTCGGCGCGGGCGCCAAGGTGCTCGGCGGATTCACGGTCGGCGAGGGCGCGAAGATCGGCTCGAACGCGGTGGTCGTGAAACCGGTGCCGCCGGGCGGCACCGCGGTCGGCAATCCCGCGCGGGTCGTCATGCCGGCCGATGCGCAACGCGCGCCGGAGCGCGCCGCATTCTGCGCATACGGGATCACGCCGAATGCCGACGATCCGATGTCGCTCGCGATCCACGGGCTCATCGATCATGCGGCGAAGGAGACCCAGCGGGTCGACGAGATCGTCGCCGCGCTCGAGCGTCTCGGTACTCGGCTGGAAGCGCTGCAGGGCGCGGACGGCGCGCAGCTGGATCTGCGCCGGCTGTCGGCCGCGCTGGAGGGCAGGGCGCTCGAACGTTGAGCCGGATGCGGGCGCCCGGTCGGCCGCGCGCGCCTGTCGTTGCGCCGGAAGGCAGCGTCGCGCGGGGCCGGGCAGTCGGTCGCTGGCGGAGCCGTTCAGCTCGGCGCCCGCCGCGTCAATCGAGCGGCAGCGCGCGAATCCCGTCCGCGTCCACGCACAAGTAGCCGCCGCGGTGCGGGCCGTGATCGAGTTCCCAGTCGGGCAGCACCCAGCGTGCGCCGCCAGCGTCGTCATGACGCGCGGGCCGATGCGTGTGTCCATGGATGAAGGTTTGCGCGCCGCTGAGCCGGAATAATGCGGCGACACCCCGCGCGGTCACGTCGTAGCGCGGCGAGGCGGGGCGGATTCTGCCCGCCTCGCTGTTGGCGCGCATCCGTTCGGCGAGGCGGCGGCGCCAGCGGAACGGACACGCGAGGAACAGCCATTGCGCGAGCCGGTTGCGCGCGAAACGCCGGAATATCTGATAGCCGCGGTCCGCCGTGCACTGCGCGTCGCCATGCGCGAGCACGATGCGTTTGCCGAACGCCATGATCACCGACGGATCGGGCAGCAGCATTGCGCCGGCGGCCTTCATGAAGCGCCTGCCGAGCAGGAAATCGCGGTTGCCGTGCATGACGTAGAGCGCGATGCCCCGTTCCGAGAACGTGTGCAGCAGCGCGGCCATGCGGGCGGCGAACGGATCGTCGTCGAGGATGTCGTCGCCGATCCAGTATTCGAACAGGTCGCCGAGAATGAACACGGAGTCGGCGCTGTCGGCGGTGAAGCGGACGAAATGCTCGAACGCCGCGACGGTGTTCGGGATCGACTCGCTCAGATGCAGGTCGGAAATGAACAGAAACGGGCGTGCCGCATTCGCGAGCTGATGCTCGCCCGGCACGCCCGCGGAGACGCTTCGCGGTGGTGTTTCCTGCAGCATCGAAGGGTCTCCTCGCGCCGCGTCAGACCGCGACGGCTTTTTCGATCACGACGTCGTCGTTCGGCACGTCCTGGTGGAAGCCCTTGCTGCCCGTCTTCACGGCCTTGATCTTGTCTACCACGTCCTGGCCTTCGACGACCTTGCCGAACACCGTGTAGCCCCAGCCCTGCGGCGTCGGCGACGAGTGGTTGAGGAAGTCGTTGTCGTTCACGTTGATGAAGAATTGCGCGGTGGCCGAGTGCGGATCGTTGGTGCGGGCCATGGCGACCGTGTAGGTGTCGTTCTTGAGGCCGTTGTTCGCCTCGTTGTCGATCGGCGCGTCGGTCGGCTTTTGCGTCATGCCCGGCTCGAAGCCGCCGCCCTGGATCATGAAGCCGTTGATCACGCGATGGAAGACGGTGCCGTCGTAGTGACCCTTCTTCACGTAGTCGAGGAAGTTCTCCACCGTCTTCGGCGCTTTCTCGGCGTCGAGTTCGAGCTTGATGACGCCGTGGTTCGTATGCAGTTCAACCATGATGATTCCTTCGATGAGGTGGTTTAAATGGCGCGCGGCCGGTCTGGACGACGCGGCCGCGCACGGGAGCCGGGCCTCGCAGCCTGCGGCTGGATGAGGCTTACTTCGAAACGATCGTCGCCGATTCGATCACGATCGGCTTTTCCGGCACGTCGCGCATCGGGCCGCGCACCGTCGTCGTCGTGGCTTCGATCTTCTTGACCACGTCGAGACCCGACACGACCTTGCCGAACACCGCGTAGCCGTTGCCGTCCGGGTTCGGATAGTCGAGCCCCGCATTGTCGACGGTGTTGATGAAGAACTGGGCGGTGGCCGAATCCGGGTCGCTCGTGCGTGCCATCGCGATGGTGCCCGTGAGGTTCTTCAGGCCGTTCTTGCTTTCGAGCGGAATCGGCGCGCGGGTCGGCTTCTCGTCGAAGTTGGGCTTGTAGCCGCCGCCCTGGATCATGAAGCCCTTGATCACGCGATGGAAGATCGTGCCGCTGTACTGGCCGGACTTCACGTAGTCGAGGAAGTTGGCGACGGTCTTCGGCGCTTTCTCCGGGTACAGCTCGACGCGGATGTCGCCCTGCGTGGTCTTGAACTGCACGACGGGATGCGCGGTAGCCGTTTGGGCGAACGCGGGCGCGGTCGCGAGGAGGGCGGCGCTGCCAAGCGCCAACAACAGACGTTTCATAACGATCCTCTGGGTGGGTGAAAGCAAGACGCGAATGCCGCGCGCCGCGGCTTACTGCGACGGCGTGGCGTAGTAGGGCGGGGTCGCCAGCGCGGCGCCCTGGCCGCCGCCGAACTGGAAGGTCGGCGACAGCGGCAGCGTGGTGGCCGACACGTTCGAGGCGGCCTGCTCGGCGCGCGCGCGCGTCGACGACGACGGGGCCGGCGCTTTCGCCTTCGGCGGCGACACGATCTTCTGCAGGTCGGCGAGGCGCTGCGCGGTGGTGCCGCTCGTGCGGCCGAGCGTCTGCGCGCGCTTGTACGATTCGGCCGCGAGCCGCAGGTACAGGTCGCCGAGATTCTCGTACGCCAGGCCGTAGCTCGGATTGGTCTGCGTGGCCGTGACGAGCGCGGCGCGCGCCTCGTCGTAGCGGCCGTGCTTCGCGTAGAGCGCCGCCAGGTTGTTGTAGGGCTCGGGAAGCTCCGGGTACGCCTGGGTCAGCTCGACGAACTGCTTGATCGCGTCGTCGTCGCGATTCATCCGGGCGAGCACGGTGCCGCGCTTGAACTGCGCCTGCACGTCGCGCGGGTTCGCCGCGATGCGCGCATCGAGCTGGGTCAGCGCCTGCGCCCAGTTCCGGTTCGAGATCGATGCGTCGATCTCGGGCGTGCCGTCGGTGGTCGACACGGCCTTCTGGGCATGGGCCGACACGGCCGGAAGGAGCATGAGCGCGGCGCCGAGGACGGCGGTCGCAACGAGGGTCGCAGCGCTCGGCGCGCGGCCGCGGGAAGGTTTCATAGGCTCAAATCGGAATGTTATACTGCGACCCATTCTAACAAAACGTCTGCGCGTTCCGGCGAGCCGCAGATAGTCTTTTGCCTCTCGTGGCCGTCACCGCTGTGCTGTAGTCTTGACCGCCGCATGTCACACCGAGGAAGCGCGCGGCCTGCGGCCGCGTTCGAGGTTCCGATCGGGCTTCACATGCAGGGCGAACATCGCCAAGGCGGTTTCCTTCGGCTCACGTTTCATCTCTATGGAATCACTGCGCATCTACAACACGCTCGCGCGTGACAAGCAAGTTTTCGTGCCGCGCCAGCCTGGCGAAGTACGGATGTACGTCTGCGGCATCACCGTGTACGACTATTGCCACGTCGGCCACGCGCGCATGATGGTCGTGTTCGACCTCGTGCAGCGCTGGCTGCGTGCGCTCGGCTATCGGGTCACGTACGTGCGCAACATCACGGACATCGACGACAAGATCATCCGCCGCGCGGTCGAGAACGGCGAGACGATCAAGGCGCTGACGAGCCGCTTCATTGCCGCGATGCACGAAGACACCGACGCGCTCGGCATCGAGCGGCCCGACCTCGAGCCGCGCGCGACGGAATTCATTCCGCAGATGCTCGGGATGATCGAAAAGCTCGAGGCGAACGGCTACGCTTATCAGGCGAAGGACGGCGACGTCAATTTCTCGGTGCGCAAGTTCGCGGGCTACGGCAGGCTGTCGGGCAAGTCGCTCGAGGACCTGCGGGCGGGCGAGCGGGTCACCGCGAACGACGCGAAGGAAGATCCGCTCGATTTCGTGTTGTGGAAGAGCGCGAAGGCGGGCGAACCCGACGACACCGGCTGGGCGTCGAAGTACGGGCGCGGGCGCCCCGGCTGGCATATCGAATGCTCGGCAATGGGCTGCACGCTGCTCGGCAACCATTTCGACATCCACGGCGGCGGTCAGGATCTGCAGTTCCCGCATCATGAAAACGAGATCGCGCAAAGCGAAGGCGCGACCGGGCAGACATTCGTCAATTACTGGATGCACAACGGTTTTGTGCAGGTGGATAGTGAGAAGATGTCGAAATCGCTCGGCAACTTCTTCACGATTCGCGAAGTGCTCGCGAAGTTCGATGCGGAAGTCGTGCGCTTCTTCATCACGCGTACGCATTACCGTTCGCCCCTCAATTACAGCGACGTGCATCTCGACGATGCGCGCGCGTCGCTGACGCGCCTGTATACGGCGCTGAAGGACGTGGCGCCGGATGCGGCCGCGCTCGATCGGGACGAAGCACATGCGCGGCGTTTTGCCGCCGCGATGAACGACGATTTCAACACGCCGGTCGCGGTGGCCGTGTTGTTCGAACTGGCAGGGGAGGTCAATCGCTCGCGCGATCCGGCACTGGCCCGTCAGTTGAAGCATCTCGCGGGGCTGCTCGGCCTGTTGGGCCGCGAGCCGCGCGCATTTCTGCAGCAGGCGGCGGGGGAGGCCCAGGCGGGCGCGCTCGCGGTCGAGGATATCGAGGCGAGGATCGCCGCGCGGGTCGCGGCGAAACAAGCAAAGGACTATGCCGAAGCGGACCGGATCCGGGCGGAATTGCTCGATGCGGGCGTCGCTCTTGAAGACAAACCGGGCGGATCGACCGAGTGGCGTCGCGTATGAGCGCGCCTCGTCTGTCCCACTGATCGACTCGCCAGGTAGGAGGCAAGATGGCAACGGCCAGAAAGGCGCCGGCTAAACGCGCGACGCCGCAATCGTTGGCGGCGGTGAAGACCGCCGGCAAGCGCACGCCGGCCGCGCAGAAAACGGCGGCGAAGCACGCCGCGCCGAATGGCGCGGTCAACGGTGCCGCCCATTCGCCGCGTCCGCGCGGCGCGGCGGCGAAACCCGCGCGCGCAAAGCTGAACGGCGAACTCGTCGCCGCGGCCGAGCGTGCAGCGGCCGCCGACATCGACACGTCGGGCCGTAAGGCACGCGTGTCCGAGGCCGCCGTGCCCGTGCAGGTGAGCGAGGCCGACATGGTCGCGCGCCCGCCGTACTGGGACAAGGCCTGCGCGGATCTCGTCAAGCGCGACCGGATTCTCAAGAAGCTGATCCCGAAGTTCGGCCCCGCGCATCTGGTCAAGCGCGGCGATCCGTTCGTCACGCTCGCGCGCTCGGTGGTCGGCCAGCAGATTTCGGTGGCGGCGGCGCAGTCGGTGTGGGAAAAGATCGAGGCGGCCTGTCCGCCGAAGATCGCGCCGCAGCCGGTCATCAAGCTCGGCCCGGACAAGCTGGTTGCGTGCGGGCTCTCGAAGCGCAAGTCCGACTACATCCTCGATCTGGCACAGCATTTCGTGTCGGGCGCGCTGCACGTCGACAAATGGACGTCGATGGAAGACGAGGACGTGATCGCCGAACTCACGCAGATCCGCGGCATCGGCCGCTGGACCGCGGAGATGTTCCTGATCTTCAATCTGTCGCGGCCGGACGTGCTGCCGCTCGACGATCTCGGCCTGATCCGCGCGATCAGCGTCAATTATTTCAGCGGCGAGCCCGTCACGCGCAGCGAAGCGCGCGAAGTGGCGGCGAACTGGGAGCCCTGGCGCACCGTCGCCACCTGGTACATGTGGCGCAGTCTCGACCCGCTGTCCAACGATAGCTGAAACAGGCTATTGCATTCCGTAAATCGATAGTTGCGACTCGGTTTTGATGCCGTCGCGCGCGGTTAGAATACGCGCTGCCGCAAGACCCAAGGATCCAAACACATGAAAACCACCTTTCTGGATTTCGAACAGCCGATCGCCGAACTCGAGGCAAAGATCGAAGAACTGCGTTTCGTGCAGGACGACTCGGCTGTCGATATTTCGGAAGAAATCGAGCGGCTGTCGAAGAAGAGCCAGCAGCTGACGAAGGATCTGTACGCGAACCTGACGCCTTGGCAGGTTTCGCAGATCGCTCGTCATCCGCAGCGCCCGTACACGCTCGACTACATCGGCGAGCTGTTCACCGATTTCCATGAGCTGCACGGCGATCGCGCGTTCGCGGACGACCAGTCGATCATCGGCGGTCTCGCGCGGTTCAGCGGCCACGCCTGCATGGTGATCGGCCATCAGAAGGGCCGCGACACGAAGGAGCGCGCCGCGCGCAACTTCGGCATGCCGCGTCCGGAAGGGTACCGGAAGGCCGAGCGCCTGATGCGTCTCGCCGAGAAGTTCGGCTTGCCGATCTTCACGTTCGTCGACACGCCGGGCGCGTATCCGGGCGTCGGCGCGGAAGAGCGCGGCCAGTCGGAGGCGATCGGCCGCAATCTGTACGTGATGGCCGAACTCAAGACGCCCATCATCACGACGATCATCGGCGAAGGCGGCTCGGGCGGCGCGCTCGCGATCGCCGGCGCGGACAACGTGCTGATGCTGCAGTTCTCGACCTATTCGGTGATCTCGCCGGAAGGCTGCGCATCGATCCTGTGGAAGAGTGCGGCGAAGGCGCCGGAAGCCGCGGAGGCGCTTGGCCTGACCGCGCATCGCCTGAAGGCGCTCGGCTTGATCGACAAGATCGTCAACGAGCCGCTCGGCGGCGCGCATCGCGATCCGAAAGGCATGGCTGCGCTGCTGCGCCGCGCGCTCGCCGATACGCTGCGTCAGTTCCAGGGCATGAGCATCGACGCGCTGCGCGAGCGCCGCTTCGAGCGTTTGATGGCCTACGGCAAGTTCAAGGAAACGACGCCGGGTGCGTAAGCACCGCTGGGTCGTCCGTCAGGCGCTTCGCGCCACGCTGCTGTGATTCCCCCCAACGAGTTCTCCGCCGAGCGCGTCGTGATCGACGCGGTCGGCGCGGCGTTGTCCGCGCTTCCCGCCGACGCGACGATCGCGCTCGCGTACAGCGGGGGACTCGACTCGACCGTGCTGCTCGATGCCGCGGTGAACGCGGCGGGGGCATCGCGCTGCGTCGCGCTGCACGTGCATCACGGCCTGAGCCCGAACGCCGACGCATGGCTCGCGCACTGCGCGGCCGAAGCGGCGGCGCGGGGCGTGCGGTTCGACGCGGCGCGCGTCGAGGTCGCGCGGCTGACCGGTCAAGGGGTCGAGGCGACCGCGCGCGAGGTGCGCTACCGCGCGCTCGAGACGCTGGCCGAGCGGTACGGAGCGACCGTGCTCTGGCTCGCGCAGCATGCGGACGACCAGGCCGAAACGGTATTGCTGCAGCTGCTGCGCGGCGCGGGGATCGCGGGGGTCGCGGCGATGGCGCCGGCGTACCGGCCCGCCGCGTCGGCGCTCGTGCGCACCCGTCCGCTACTGCATCTGCTTCGCGCGCAGCTCGAACGCTATGCGACGCATCGCGCGCTGCGTTGGATCGATGACGAATCGAACGCGGACACCCGCTATGCGCGCAACGCGCTGCGCATCGACGTGTTGCCGGTGCTCGCGGTGCACTTCCCCGGTTTTCGCGACGCGCTCGGTCGCACCGCGCAGCATGCGGCGGCCGCGCAGCGTCTGCTCGACGAACTGGCCGCGCTCGACCTGCGGGAGACGGTGCGCGACGAAGGGCGCGCGCTGTCGCGGGCGGCGCTGAGCGCGTTCGACGATGAACGCGGCGCGAATCTGCTGCGCTATTGGATGCGTTCGCTGGGTTTGCCCGGCGCATCGGCCGCGCGTTTGGCCGAGATGATGAAGCAGCTGCGTGACGCGCGCGATACGCATGCGTTGCGGGTCGACCATGCAGGGCAGTGCCTGCGCCTGTATCGCGACGACGTTTACTGGGAAGCGGGCGACAGTGCCGAGCCGGCCGACGAGCAGGCGTTGACGGTTCGCGAGGACAGCACGCTCGCGTGGCACGGCGAAGAAATCTGGCATTTGCCCGCGTGGCGCGGGACCTATCTGTTTCACCCGGCCGTCGCCGACGCGCGCGACGCCGTGCCGGAGGCCGTGCTGGCGCGCGGCGGGCTGACGGCGCGATCGCGCGTGGGCGGCGAACGGATGCGCACGTCGCCCACCGGCCCGGGACGGACCCTCAAGAATCTGTTCCAGGAGCGCGGCGTGCCGGCGTGGCAGCGCGATGTGCCGCTGCTTTACGCGGGCGGGCAGCTGTTGTTCGTGCCGAATCTCGGGGCGAATCGCGACGCGGCGGTCGTCGGCGCGGGCGAGGCGGGCGGATACCGGCGCATCGAATGGCGGCCCGACCTGCTGATCGCATGAAAACCGTCGCGCTTGCCGCGCCGTTTCCGGCACCGGGAACGCGTATGAAAAAGGGCCGCAATCGCCCGCCTGGCTTGTCAAGCAGACATTGATCGGGTACGCTCGGAAGTTTGCTCGGCTCGATTTTCGAGCGTTTTGTGCAGGTTTTCCGCGTGACGTACCCGGTTTGCGCGGCCTGATCCGCCTTCCGGGCAAATTCGCCACGCCTGCGTGCTGCGTTCCAGCCGTTCCCCTCGTCGTCCGTCCACAGCCAAAAGCCGCGTGACTGAACGGCACTGCGGTCTGTCCAGTTCGCCCGCGCGGCCTTTCCTTCAGTTCAGAACGACAATGGCACTCATCGTACATAAATACGGCGGCACTTCGATGGGCTCGGTCGAGCGCATCAAGAACGTCGCGAAACGCGTCGCGAAATGGCATCGGGCCGGTCACCAGATGGTGGTCGTCCCGTCGGCGATGTCCGGCGAAACGAACCGTCTGCTCGGTCTCGCGAAAGAGATCTCGAGCCAGCCGAGCCCGCGCGAGCTCGACATGATCGCGTCGACGGGCGAGCAGGTCAGCGTGGGTCTGCTGTCGATCGCGTTGCAGGAAATCGGCGTCGACGCGGTGAGCTACGCGGGCTGGCAAGTGCCGGTCAAAACGGACAGCGCCTTCACGAAGGCTCGTATCCACTCGATCGACGACGCGCGCGTGAAGCGCGATCTCGATGCGGGCAAGGTCGTGATGATCACGGGCTTCCAGGGCGTGGATCCGGACGGCCACATCACGACGCTCGGCCGCGGCGGCTCCGATACGTCGGCGGTGGCGGTGGCGGCGGCGCTGTCGGCGGACGAATGCCTGATCTATACCGACGTCGATGGCGTCTATACGACCGATCCGCGCGTCGTCGAAGAGGCGCGCCGGCTCGATCGCGTGACGTTCGAGGAAATGCTGGAAATGGCGAGCCTGGGCTCGAAGGTCCTGCAGATCCGCTCGGTCGAGTTCGCCGGTAAATATCAAGTGAAGACGCGCGTGCTGTCGAGTCTCACGGATCCGCAGATTGCGCTCGACGAGGAAATGCGCTCGGGCACCCTGATTACTTTTGAAGAAGACGAGACCATGGAAAAGGCAGTCATTTCCGGCATCGCGTTCCAGCGCGACGAAGCCCGTATCGGAGTGATGGGTGTGCCCGACAAGCCGGGCATCGCCTATCAGATCCTGGGCCCGGTGGCCGATGCGAACATCGACATCGACATGATCATCCAGAACCAGAGCGTTCAGGGCAAGACCGACTTCACGTTCACGGTCGGCCGCGGCGATTACCAGAAGGCGATGGATATCCTCACCAATCAGGTGAAGGGCCATGTGAATGCCGAGCAGGTGCAGGGCGACCCGAAGGTGTCGAAGGTGTCGGTGGTCGGCGTGGGCATGCGCTCGCACGTCGGCGTCGCGAGCACGATGTTCCGCACGCTGTCGGAAGAGGGCATCAATATCCAGATGATCTCGACCTCCGAGATCAAAATCTCGGTGCTGATCGACGAGAAGTACATGGAACTGGCGGTGCGCGCGCTGCACAAGGCATTCGAACTCGACCAGGGCTAATGAAATTTCTGTGACGCGTCCGAAGAAAGTGCGTCGCAGAAATTGACCTCGGCCCCGTAACCCTATATTATCTTGGTTTCGTCGCACTGCCTCCCTGGTGCGAGCGAAGGTTTGGGAGACGTGGCCGAGAGGTCGAAGGCACTCCCCTGCTAAGGGAGCATCTGGGCCAAAACCTGGATCGAGGGTTCGAATCCCTCCGTCTCCGCCAAAAGCGGTGAGAAAGCCCCGTAAGTTTAAGGACTTACGGGGCTTTTTGTTTTTCGGTTGTATCGGACAGCCAAAGAACCCGCCAAACGATGAACACCTGGATAGCGCATCGTTGCTGCATCGATGTCTTGCTCATGTGATCGTGAACCGACGATTGCCAAGGCAGTCCGATCACCGGCGCGCACAACTGCTCAGGATCGAGTGCGGCCGCAGGTCGTCACTGGGCGCCCTCTATAATGGCGTCAGCAAATTCCGGCTTCCTCAAGCTGGACCGTGGGGGAACGCAACACGTATGACGGTCGCGTTCCGCGCAGCACGGAAATCAGCACAGTTCATAACTTCAGAGGTCAAAATGTTGAAGTGGCTATTCGGTGCCAATCAGTCCGCTAGAGCAGCCGAGGAGATTCCGGTCGAACGGCCCGCGGCCCTCGCCATTTCACCGGCATCGTATTTGAGCCCTGGTCTAGCGGTCGTCGAGAATTGGGATTGGCCGTCGCCGGATGAGATTCGCGGGAGTCTGCTGAGCAATGATTGCGGCGACGTGTGGCGACGAATTCCGAACGGCCACAAGTGGCTCAACTACTTCGATTCCTATGAGGCGCTATTTTCCCGTTTCCGCGGCAAGGCGCCCAGGGTGCTCGAGATAGGAGTGGACCGTGGTGGCTCGCTGGTCCTGTGGCAGAAATACTTCGGCGCCGATAGCCAGATCGTCGGCATCGACATCAACCCCGACTGCGCGGCATTTAACGATCCCGCGAATGGCGTCCATGTACGCATCGGCTCACAAGACGACCCCAAGTTTCTTGGAGCGGTTGTCGATGAGTTCGGCCCGTTCGACATTATCATCGACGATGGCAGCCATGTCGTTTCGCATCAGATCGCGTCGTTCAATGCCCTCTTTGATCGGGGGGTCAAGACGGGCGGGATCTACATGGTCGAGGACCTCGAAACGTCCTATTGGGGCAAGCGCAGTGGCCAAGCCGACCTTCCGGTAACATTCATCGATTTCGCGCGCTCGGTGCTTGATCTCATGCATCAACCCTATGTCGACCATGACTACATGACCTTCCGAATTGAGGCGACGCCTGGAACGTCGCTCAAAGTGCCGCGCATCGCCAAGCTTGTCGACCAAATCCGATTCTTCGACTCGATCGCTGCGTTTTATCGCACCGATCGATTGCCACCGGTGGTGGAGTACTTGTTTGAAGCGCCGCAAGCGTAAATTCTTTGTCGTGCCAGTTGCCGCGCGTCGCGAGGCGCGCCAGCCAGCTGTCCTTGCTGTTTCGGGTACTCACGACTTGCCTGCTTCCTCCCATGTGACCCACTTCGGTGTTCCAGGCCAAATCTAGAGCGAATTCTGAGGCGTTTCGGGTTCCGCCTGATTCGGCGAAAGTACCGGCTGACGGACGAATTCGCCTGGCGCCAACTCTTTGGGAGCAGCGTGAGGTTGGCTCTCGTTGTAACCCCGATGCCTCGACGATCGGCTTGGCTTCACCCAACATCTCGAACCCATGCAGGGTCAAGCACTCGTCGTGGAATGAGTCGTTAAACGCTTCGATGTGGCAATTGTCTGTCGGCTTACCTGGCCTGACGAAGTCGACTTTTTGCTCTGTCGCGATACACCCACACGTCGAGCAGGCGCCCAGAAAATGTGCTGCCGTCGTCGACAAACAGATGCCGAGGAGCCCCGCCCCGAGCGGCGATTCGACTCGGTGCAGACGCCACGTGTTCACCTTTCAACCGTTGTCCCAAAGCGGATCAGGGGCGGCGTGATCAGTCACGGGGCACGTTACGGATCACGCCGTTTCTCATGGACCGACGATCGCAGTCGACCGGTGCCATTGCCGACATCGACGACATCGATGGCCGGACCGCCCTCCGATCCCGACGCCTTTACATCGAGCGCACCCGCTTCCAGACCGAGATTGGAATATCACCGTTCGGGCGGGGCACCACGCGATAACTCAACTCGTCGCCCTTCAGTTCATAGTGGCGGACCTGCCGCTCGCCTTCCCAGTTGGGGTACAGCGACTTCCGAATCGAAAACGTGAGCGTTCCGGCCATGGTGTCGGCGCTGATCATGCCGAAGTGCGAGCTTGCTCCCATCACCGCCTCCTTGAATTCGTCCGGCGTTCCCATGGGCTTGTCACCCGACGCGAAGCGGGGACGCTCGGTCTTGTAGATCTGCAAGGTATAGCGCCCCTCGCGGTCGATCATCAGCAACCCGGCGGGCGCGGCGCCGAAATCCCGGCCCCGGGTGCCGTCGGGGTGAAGGACGTCGGCGGCCACCAGCGACCAGGTGCCGACCAGCATGGGATCGATCATCATCGAATCGGCGGCGTTCGCGCCGGGTGCGCCGAGTGTGCCGGTCACGCAAAACGTACCGATCAGCGCGGCTTTGAGCAGGGTGGTTGCTTTCATGTTCGGAGGGTCTCCAGGGGGGGGCGGGAAAACGTCGTGTCACGACGTGCGGTAGCGTCGCTCAGGCCGACGATGAAACCGTCTCGACATCGGCGCGAAGCGGCGGGTGCTCGGATTGGAGGAACTGGCCGACGCCGGCGCGTCGGCTCGCGAAGGCGACGACCGGAATGAGGATCAGCATCGACGCGGCTTGCCAGAGATACAACTGGCGATACAGATGCCGTCCGGCACTCATCGCGACGATGCCGTAGACGACCAAGCCCGCGACACCATTGAGCACGTTGAACGTTGCGCCGACGCGCCCCTGGTAGAGCGGGTCGGTCGCGCGTTGCGCGGCGCTCAACGCGATCACGCTGCTCTGAAAACTGACGCCGAGGCCGACATAGGTCGCGAACGCGACCGCCAGCCCGTGGCATTGCGCGAAGACCAGCAGGCTGAGCGCGGCGACAAGGAACGCCAGCATCAGGACGGTGCGGCGGCCGAGCCGATCGGCCAGCCGGACCACGAAGAACCCGCTCGCGATCGCGCCGAGTGCATAGCCCGCATCGATCTTGCCGAACGCCGCGGCGTCGAGATGCAGTTCCTCGCGCACGAACGGAGCCAGCATGGCATTGATGCCGAAGATCACGGTCAGGTTGGCGAGCATGAGTCCGTAGAAGAAGGCGATCGCGGGGCGTTGCGCAATGTGGCGCAACCCTTCGCGCAGATCGCTCGCATGTCGGCGCGGACGGCTTGCGGCGGCGCGGGACAGCGGCGGCGCGGCGTGCATTCGGCGTGCGACGACGAAGCCGGTCAGCGCCGACAGCAGATAGGTCGAACTGGCCACGCCGATCGTCGCGGCCGCCCCGATGGTGGCGAGCGCCAGGCCGGAGGCGGCGGCACCGAATATCTGGCCTGTCTGGCCGGTGACGACGGTCAGTGCGTTGAGACGGAAGATTTCCTGCGAGGTGGCCTCGCGTGCGAGCGCCGCCCGCCACGACAGCGTCTGGATCTCGTTGCCGAGCGCGATCAGAAAGCTGACCGAATACGCGAGGCTCGCCGTTGCATACCCCATGGCATAAAGCCCGCCGTAGCCGGTCAGCACGATCCACCGGAGCACCTCCGCCCGCCACGCGAGGCGTGCCGGCTGACTGCGATCCACGGCCAAGCCGATGGCGGGCGACAGCAGCAGGCTGGGAAGAATGGTCATGACGAGGGTGATCGCGGCGCTCGACGCGCGTCCCGTGATCTCGATGATCAGCCAGGTGTTGATGAGGAAGAAAAAGCCCGTGCCGATCTTGGCGCTGGCGATCGTCGCTCCGTAGAGACGTACGGTCTGGGGTGTCACGCCGCCCATCCTGAAAGAACCGAATGGGCCGACAATAAGCGCTTTAGAATGGTAAGAAAATTCGATAATCCTGAAGCGACATATTCGGAAAACTGAACCATGGGCCGAATCAATCTCGACATGGACGTGCTGCGCACGGTCGTTACCGCGCAACAGCTGGGGAGCTTCAATCGTGCGGCCGACCGGCTGGGCCGTTCGCAGTCGGCGGTCAGCCAGCAGGTTCGCAAGATCGAGGAGCAGGTCGGCGAGCCGTTGTTCCAGAAGCAGGGACGGGGGCTCGTGCCGACGGCGGCCGGCGAGATCGTGCTCGCCTATGCGCGCCGGATTCTGGATCTCAACGACGAAGCCGTTTCCGCGGTGCGTGGTTTCGCGATCGATGGGCAGGTGCGCGTGGGTCTGCCCGCCGATTTCGCCGAAACGTGGTTGCCCGCCGTGCTGGGGCGCTTCAAGCGGGCGCATCCGGCGGTTCGCGTCGAAGCGGTGGTGGACGGCAACGCGAGCTTGCTCGTGAGCCTCGACAAGGGCGACCTGGATCTGGTTCTCGCGCTCGGCAACGAAGCCCGCCAGGATGCCGAACAGGTGGGCGTGCTGCCGCTGCACTGGATCGGCCCGCTCTCGGTCGAGACGCTGTGGGCGCGGGGAGAGCCGATTCCGCTCGCGATGTATCAGGCGCCGTGTTTTTTTCGGCGGCACGCGCTCGCGGCGCTGGACGGCGCCGGTCTGCCGTGGCGGATCGCATTCACGAGTCCGAGCCTGCATGGCTTGTGGGCAGCGGTGGAAGCGGGCCTGGGCGTGACGCTGCGCACGGCCATCGGCTTGCCGGATCGGGTGGGCATCGTCCGCGACGCGACGCGATTGCCGCAGGATCTGCCGAGCCTCGCCGTCTCGCTGCACGACGGCGGCCGACCCCTGCAACCGGCGGCTGCCCGGCTGCGGGACGTCGTCCTCGAGATCCTGGCGGATACGCTGCCGGAACTGGCGGGTCCGCAAGCGGTACGGACTGCGGCGCGTTAAGCGCGCGCGGGGGATCGCTCCGGAGTGGGGGGCCGTGTGCGTTGCGTGTCCCGGCGCAGATGCCCGATGCCGGCGCATCCGGCGCCGACTGGGTGTCGCCAAGGGAGTGCCCGCCGGACGATGAGCGGCGGCGGTCTTGAGTCGGTCGTCGGCGGAGCCAAGAGCCTTGCACAATATCGCCGCGTCGACGACGAGATCGCGATAGGGTTCGGAAACTCACGGGGCTGCCGATAGCGGTCCGACTGGTAGCCGATATTGATCCAGTGGAGAGTTTCGCATCGACGGCATCCATGCGCGATGCGTGAAGCAGGGCGTTGCACGCGGCGAAGGCGGTCGAATGACGATACGGTGTGGCGCCTATGTCCAGCCGCTCGCAGCCAGACAATCAGACGGCCATGCAACCGCGTCGCCGGCTTGCAGCGCATTGGCGAACACGGTAGCCGACGGTATGCCGGAGCTTCCTGGGTCGCGAGCGGGTCCGTGCGCGGCGGCACCGTATGCGCATGAGCCTGCATCGATCCGGGCGTCACGAGGGAGATGGTGTGCGTTCGCGTGCCGCTGTATTCGCACCGAACCGATGCGGCGCCCGCTAATGCGAGATGTACCAGAGCGCGTCGGTGGAGGGCGGGGATTTGGCCGGAGCCGGAGCGGACGTCGCAACCGGAGCCGCCGGCGGCGCTACCGTTGCGGGGGCAGCGGCCGGTCGCGCCATTGACGACGTTGACGATTGCGTCGCATACCAGAGCGCATCCGTTGTCGCCCCTCGGGTAGCGCGCTGAGCCGAGCCCGCTTGCGCGGCCGAAGGCGTGACGGCCGCCGCGCCCGCCCGCGCAGTGCCTGCGGGCGGGTTCGCCGGGGCCGACATCGTGACCGCGCCACGCACCGCGCGGGCTTCGTAGGCGCCGAGCTGGAAGATCAGCGCGCGTTCCGGCCGGTCGATCACCAGATAGGGGAATTGCGGTGCCGCGTACAGCAGCACGCGGCCGGCGGGCGTCTCCGCGAAGATCGCGGGCACCTTCTTCATGTCCTCGAACTGCAGGTACACCTTCGCACCGTCGTCGAACACCTGGAACGGTTTCGCTTGGTCCGCGCCGCTGACCGTCCAGCCGAAGTTGTAGCTGCCGGGCGCGGCCGGGGTCGCCGCCGCGCGCGGATCGACGGCCGGGGCCGCGCGAGGGCGGCCCGCGGGGCGGGCGGCCGGCGAGAGGAGGCTCGCGAACGGATTGTAGGTCGGCGTGGGCGCCGGCGTGTCGGCGGGCAGGCTGTATGACGGCGGCAGCGGCGGCGGCAGCGCCGACGAATCGGCGACCGTCATGATCGCGCCGTAGACCTTGCGCGCATAGGCGAGCCGCTTGTCGGGATCGCCGGCGTTGTACGCGCCTACCGCGGTCCAGGTCGGGCCGAACTGGCGGATGTTTTGCGCGAGGATCCAGGTGCCGATATAGGCGTTGACGCACGGGTCGTAGAGATTCTGCTCGTGGACCCCGTAACGCGCGAGCGTCGGCAGCCAGATGCTGTTGATCTGCATCAGCCCGATGTCGTAGGTGCCGTTGGTGTTGGTGTTGATGCTGTCCGCGCGCATGCCGGATTCGACCCGGGCGATCGCGCGCACAAGGCTGATGTTCACCTTGTGGAACGCCGCGGCGTCGTCGAGGCAGTCCGCGCGCGCGGTTCCGCACAAGCCCAGCGCCGCGACGAGCACCTGGCCGATTTTCGACGGAAGTCCCGCGATCAGACTGCGTTCCTGCGACTGCATGGCGCCCTCGACTCTCTCATATTGATCGTCCCGATCTTGTGGCCGCTCGGCTCGGTGTGCCGGCGCGGGCGTCGAATACCGACGCGGGACGGGACGCCATCGTGCACTCGCGGCGTTCGTCCCGTCCGGGAGCCGGGCGTTTCGATTGCGTTGGCGTCCAGGCGTGGATTTTGTCACGTCGGGCGGGAAGCGTGTCAAGCGCGATTGTCGATAGATCGTTCGGCCGGGCCGCCTTTCAATTGGAAAGGATTCGTGACGGATAGACTTGGCCCTATTTCGATGCGGCGTTGAACGGTCGTTTTCCCGAGCCGAAGCGGGCGGCTTCGCGTTGCGTCTACCCGGGATGCAGCGCGAAAGCCGCCGTGACATCGACGCGCGGAACGCCCACCCCCCGAGCATGGCGGCACGTCGTGCGCCGGTGCCGGTCGAGTGGGTAAACTGCGCGCATCGGGGCATCGTCGGCGAACCGCGACAATGTCGCGCCCCCCGATCGGTGGCCGCGATCGATGCGGATGCCGCTGCGGCGGACAGGGAGGAATTCGAGATGAAACTGCTTCTGGTCGGATCGACCGGACTCGTCGGGCGTCAAGTGTTGGACCTGGCGCTCGCCGATCAACGGGTCAGCGGCGTGGTGGCGCTCGCGCGCCGCGCATTGCCGGCGCATCCGAAGCTGCTGGCACCGGGCGTGGACTTCGATCGCCTGCCTGACGACGCGCACTGGTGGCGAGCGGATGCGGTGATCTGCACGCTCGGGACCACGATGCGGGCCGCCGGATCCAGGCCGGCGTTCCGCCGGGTGGACTACGACTATCCGCTCGCGGTCGCGCGTCTCGCGAAGCAACACGGCACGCCTGCCTATGTGCTGAATTCGGCGCTCGGCGCCGATGTGTCGTCGCGGGTCTTCTACAGCCGGGTGAAGGGCGAGCTCGAGCGCGATCTGACCGCGCTGGAATTCGCGTCGCTGGTGCTGGTCCGGCCGGGCCTCATCGGCGGCGCGCGCGACGAGGCTCGCCCGGGCGAGCGCGCATCGATCGCTGCGCTGACGCTCTTCGGGTCGCTGCTGCCTCGCCGCTGGCGGATCAATCCGGCGCCCAAGATCGCGCGCGCACTCGTCGATGCCGCCTGCAACCCGGCGCCGGGTATTCGCGTCGTCACATCCGAGCATCTCGTTTGACGTTCCGGCGATCGCGTGGCCGATGCGCGACCCGAAACGCCGCACGGCCGATCGGGAAACCCGGCAACATGACGGACTGCGCGCGGCGGGTACGACCCGACCGTGCGCGGGCCGGTCACGATCGGCGCCTGCCCGGATCGCATTTCTTGTCGAGGAACCTGAATGGACAGTCATATCGCCCCGATAGAACTGGCAAAGGCCTACCGCCTCATCAACCACGGCCCGACAGTGCTGGTATCCGCCCGCCACCGCGGCGTGGACAACGTGATGGCCGCCGCGTGGTCGTGCGCGCTGGATTTTTCGCCGCCGAAGCTGACGGTCGTGCTGGACAAGATGACGAAGACACGCGAATTCATCGAGCATAACGGTGCGTTCGTGATACAGGTGCCGACGGCAGCGCAGGTGCAGCTCACGCACGAGGTCGGCACCCTGAGCCTCGTCGACGAGCCGGACAAGCTGCCGCGATCCGGCGTCGAACTGTTCGACATGGCCGGCCACGATCTGCCGTTCGTCGCGGGCTGCTCGGCCTGGCTCGCCTGCCGGCTCATTTCCGAACCGCACAACCAGCAAGCCTACGATCTATTCATCGGCGAAATCGTCGGCGCCTGGGCCGATACGCGTGTGTTCACGAACGGCCATTGGCACTACGAGGACGCCGATCCGGCTTGGCGCAGCCTGCACCATGTTGCCGGCGGCCACTTCTACACGATCGGCGATGCGTTGTCGGCCAAGACCGGCAAGGGGGGGGATTAGGCGCGTTCGGCGCGCATCGCTGATCGATGTACCTCGGTTGGAATGGATACTTGGAGGGGGAGTGGGACGTTGCGAGCGCCTCGAATGAGCGCTTCAGGTTCCGGGACTTCGTGATTTCGGCGCGGCAAGCCAGGATCCCGTGGGCGTTGATATGTCGAAGGGGCGCCACGCATCGCCGGGAAGTCGGATGTTTCGAGAGGGCGCGCGGTGAAGGCAATCGAAAACGTAATCGCCGTCATTCGAGATTCTTTTGACATCTGGGTGACCGGTCTCTTCTCGGCGTTCAGTGGACGGCATTCCATCCCGTCGTTCGTAGAGCATGGCAGTATCCGGGGCCGCTTGAGAAGTTGTTCCGAGACGGAGAATCGGACTCGCCGCGCCGGAAACAGACCGCTCCCTATCCGCGAGTAGCGCTCGGCCATGCTTCACGATTCATGGCTGGGCGGCTCAATGACACGGGATGCCTGAGCAGATCATGGAGCAATGTTTTGCTCCGTGGCCGCAGCGAGTGAGCGATGAAAACGATCTGTATCTCGTGGCCGACTGTTGCGGCACCCGGTCATTTGCGGCGTCGAAGACGGAACGCTCGCGGCGCCGTGAGGGACGGGCGGTTGTTTTCGGCGAGTCTGTCCGATGGCTCAGTCCTTCAACCCGCCGTACACACGAGATGACGGATGCCTTTACGCGATGCTTCGGTGAATCCGAGCTTGCCGCGGGTGCCCGGTTGGCGTGGATAGAGACGCGGCATGTCACGGCTTAATCGTGCGACCGGGCCGGCTATTTGCCGGCGTCCTCACCCCTGCCTGACCGCCGCCACGCTTGCTCCCACCACCAACATCACGCCGACAATCTGCATCCCCGACAGCGCCTGCCCCAGCACCGCAAACCCGATGCCCGCGGCGATCGCCGGCTCAGCGCTCATCAGCATCCCGAACGCGGAAGCCTTCATTCGCCGCAGCGCGGTCAATTCGAGCACATAGGGCAACAGCGGTACCAGCACCGCAAGATAGGCGACCGATACCCATTGCCCGCGCGGAATATGTCCGCCGCTTTGCATGATCCCGAACGGCGTAGCGACCAGCGCGGCGGCGATCAGCGACATCGACAAGCCCTGCAGCCCCTTGAACTGCTTACCCACCCGCTTCATCAGCACGATATAGGCGGCCCACCCCAGTGCCGCGCCGGCCGGCAGCATCAGCAGGTCGGGCGACGCAACCCACATGCCGTCCTGACGCGCGAGCAGCACGACGCCCGCCGCGGCCAGCACCGGCCAGACCAGCATCGACGGTTTGCGCACGCCGAACGCGGCGACCGCCAGCGGACCCATGAAATCGATCGCGACCGCCAGCCCGAGCGGCACATGCCGCAGCGCCGCGAAGAAGCACAGCGTCATCATGGCCATCGCGCCGCCGAGCGCAATCGCCGACATCCATTGCGCTCGCGTATAAGTGCGCAGCGGCGGCCGCACGATCGCCGCCAGCACCAGCGCGGCGAAGCAAAGCCGCAGCCAGGTCGTGCTGAATATGCCGTAGGCCTCCATCACCGGCTGCGACAGCGCCGCGCCGAGCTGGATGCTGCACATCGAGCCGATCGCGAGCAGCGGGGCGGCCCATGCGGCCGCGCGATCCGCATGCGCGTCTCGCGCGGGATATTCCGCCGGGCGGTCGGACGGCGACGCGGCCGCGATCCGATCGGCTTTCACTGCGCACACGTCATCATTCATTCCGGCATCCCCTGATCGGCCAGCAGGAATGCTAACGGCTCGTTTCGACCTGGTATAAGCTCGTTTTTTTTATGCGGGCATCAACAAATCTTATGGTCCGAGATCTCGACAGCAGCTTGCTGCGTACTTTCCTGGTCGTTGCCGAAACCGGCAGCATCAGCGAAGCGGCCGACGTGCTGCACCGGACCCAGGCGGCGGTCAGCATGGCGCTGCGCAGGCTGGAGGAGGAGTTGGGCCGGCGCTTGCTGGACCGTTCGTCGCGAGGCGTCAAGCTGACGGCCGCGGGCGGCATGCTGCTGCCGTACGCGCAGAAGATGCTCGGCATCGGGATCGCGGCGCGCGCTGCGCTGGATGCCGGGCAGGTGTCCGGGACGGTGCGGCTCGGCGTGCTCGAGGACATCGCCGTCGGCCACCTGCCGCACGCGTTGCGGCGCTTCGCCGCGGCGTTCCCGGACGTCGCGCTCGAAATCGTCGTGGCGGCCAGCCCTGCGTTGTCGCAAGCGCTCGCGAACCGGGCACTCGATCTCATCATCGGCGATCCGGGGCTCGTTGCCGCGACGCCGATCGCGGCGTGGCGCCATCCGCTGCATTGGGCGGCGGGGCCGACTTTTGAACACGACCCGAATCGCGGCCCGCTGCCGCTCGTCGCATTCGGCGGCACCTGCCTGTGGCAGGACCGGTGGCTTGCCGGCCTGAGGCAGGCGGGGATTGCCTGGCGGGTGGTCTGCACCAGCACGAGCCTGTCGGCGATGCAGTCGGCCGTCGAAGCCGGGCTGGGCGTCGCGATCCTGCTGGAGCGCAACATCCGCAGCGATTCGATGCGGGTGCTCGAACCGGCGTCCGTGGGCTTGCCGGTGCCGCCGTTCGCCGAATTCGGGCTGTTCAGCCATGGCGATCTCGCGGGCTGCGCATCGGCCGTGCAGGCTTTGCAGACATACCTGTTCCACGAACTCAGGCTCGGTTCGGCGGATATCGCGATGCGCGACGCCACAGCGCATGCGTGATCCGGTTCGTGACAGCGGGGCGGCCGGAATCGCGAGGCGGCGGCGGAAGCCGAATACGACCGTATGGTAATGTTATCTGTCGTCGTATCAGATATCAATCAGCTGAGATATCGTCGCATCGGGCCTCCACGGCCGTATTCAATGCATGAGAGGTGCATCGAAAGCGTCAGGCTGCGACTTCGGTCAGTGGTAATCGGGCGAGGGTAATCCCTCTATCGCATGCTGATTACGTGATTTATAGTCTGTCGTCATATGACATAGGGTGTGCGGTCAGCGCTGCAGGTTCGTGAATGGCCCGGACCTCGGGCAACAGGGCTCCGGTTGTTTCTTCCGGAATCCCGATCCGACTCTCCGCCCGAGGCGGCCCGCACCGCTCTGCGCAACGCATATGCGTCGCCGCCCGCCTATCCTTGTGAGCCGATCCGATCGATGCCAACCCGTTCCCCGATCCTGTTGACCCATGCCATCACGATGCGCCGGCACTTCTTCGGCGAGCAGGCGGAGACGGAGCTTGCCAACCTCGGGCCGCTCGCCACCAATCCCGGTGACGAAGCGTTCGATGCCGCCGCGCTGATCGCGGCCGCGCAGCGCGCTCGCGTGATCGTCGCCGACCGCAACACGCCGGTGCCCGCGGCCGTGTTCGACGCGCTGCCCGAACTCGTCGCGGTGGTGCGCGTCGCGATGGACATCCGCAACATCGACGTCGCCGCCGCGTCGGCGGCCGGCGTGCTGGTCACGCACGCCGGGCCGGGCTTCGTTGCCGCGGTGGCGGAGCTGATCGTCGGCTTCATGGTCGACCTCGGGCGCGGTTTCGGCGCGTGCGCGCAGGCCTATCACCGCAACGAACGGCCGACGCCGCGCATGGGCCGCCAGTTGGCGGGCGCGACGCTCGGCATCATCGGCTACGGACACATCGGCCGCTATCTGGCTCGCCTGGGCCTGGCGTTCGGCATGCGCGTGCTGATTCACGATCCGTACCAAACGCCTGCGCCGCCCGAGGAGGCCGTGTCGTTTGCCGCGCTGCTGGAACAGGCCGATTTCGTCGTATGCGTCGCGCCCGCGACGCCGCAGACCGAACGGCTGATGAACGCCGACGCATTCGCTCGGATGCGTCCCGATGCGTATTTCATCAACGCGTCGCGCGGCGAACTGGTCGACGACGATGCGCTTCACGCCGCGCTGGTCCGGAACCGGATCGCGGGCGCGGCGCTCGATGTCGGTCGCGACAGCGACCAGCGGCCGGCGCTGGGCCTCGCGGCGTTGCCGCAGGTGATCGCCGCGCCGCATATCGGCGGCCTGACGCCGCAGGCGAGCGCCTATCAGGCGCATGAAGCGGTCAGGCAAACCGCCGCCATCCTGCGCGGCGACGTGCCGGATGGGGCGGCGAATGCCGCATCGTGGACGCGTCGCGCGGTGCTACCGGGAGCGCCCGCATGAGCGAGCCGCTGCCGGCGGGCGCCTGCGATTGCGCGATTCACGTCTACGACCCGGCGCACGGCCCGGATGCGCACCGGCTCGGCCGGGTGTTTCCATGGGCGACCGTCGCCGCCTATCGCAAGGTGCAGGCGCGACTCGGCACGGCCCGCACGGTGGTCGTGCAGGCCAATGCCTACACCTTCGACCACCATGTCCTCGAACATGCGTTGGCGGCCTTCGGCGACAGCGCGCGCGGCGTCGCGATCGTCGGCCCCGAAACGCCCCGCGCGGAATTGATCCGGCTGCATGCGGCCGGCGTGCGCGGTGCCCGTCTGCATTTGCTCGGCGAGCGGCTGCTGATGGGCTGGGACGCGGTGCCGGCGGTGGCGTCGCGCATCGCCGAACTGGGCTGGCATCTGCAGATCCAGCTCGACGGGCGGACGCTGCCGGAGCACGAAGCAATGCTCCGGCAGTTGCCGTGCCCGCTGGTGATCGATCACATCGGCAAGTTTCTCGAACCGGTGCCGCCCACCCATCCGGCGTTCCGGTCCTTGCTGCGGCTGCTGAACGGCGGGCGCTGCTGGCTCAAGTTGTCCAGCCCGTACGAGGTATCGCGGTGCGGGCCGCCCGACTGGCCCGATGTCGGCGAGCTGGCGCGGGAGGCCGCGCGCGCGGCGCCCGCGCGCATGCTCTGGGGCAGCAACTGGCCGCATGTCGGAACCGATACGCCGCCCGACGATCCAGCGCTGCTGGACGCGTTGACGCATTGGGTGCCGGACGCGCGCCAGCGCCGCCGGATCCTCGTCGACAATCCCGCCGAACTGTACGGCTGGTAACGCCGCCGGTTGCCGCGCCGGCGCGGCCGGACGGCCTTCGGTGTCCTCCCCCGCGCCGCGCGGGAACAAAGAGTAAAGTGTCGCAACCGGCGCCCGCGGCTGGCGTCAGCTGCGTCGACGGGTTCGACGGCGCTGTCATTCGGGAGGTGGGGAGACATGGAAATCGGCTTCATCGGTCTGGGCGTGATGGGGTGCCCGATGGCACTCAACCTGGCGTATTCGGGCACGCCGCTGGTGGTCTGGAACCGCTCGCGCGACAAGAGCGAACACCTGCGCGACGCGGGCGCCCGCATCGCGGAGAGCCCAGCCGACGTTTTCGCGCGAACCCGCATCGTGATCCTGATGCTGGCGAGCGACGCGGCGATCGATGCGGTGCTCGGCCGCGGCACGCCCGGGTTCGCGCCGCTGGTCGACGGACATACGGTCGTCCACATGGGCACGACGTCCGCCGATTATTCGCGCGGCCTCGAGGCGGATATCCGCGCGGCGGGCGGCACCTATGTGGAAGCGCCCGTGTCCGGCTCCCGCAAACCCGCCGAGGCGGGGCAACTGGTCGCGATGCTGGCGGGCGACCCCGACGCGGTGGACGAAGTCCGGCCGTTTCTCAAGCCGATGTGCCATGAGGCGATCGTGTGCGGTCCGGTGCCGTCGGCGCTGCTGATGAAGCTGGCCGTCAACCTGTTCCTGATCACGATGGTGACCGGCCTGGCCGAGTCGGCGCATTTCGCCGACCAGCACGGCCTCGACATGAAGCAGTTCCTGGCGGTGCTCGATGCGGGGCCGATGGCAAGCGCGGTGTCGCGCGGAAAGGCGCTCAAGCTCGTCGAACGCGATTTCGACGTGCAGGCGTCGATTGCCGACGTTTTCAAGAACAATCGTCTGGTCGCGGAGGCGGCGCGCGCGTCGGGGGTGGCGTCGCCGCTGCTCGACGTGTGCCACGCGCTGTACGGCGAAACGGTGGCGCTCGGACACGGCCAGGCCGACATGGTGGCGGTCGTGCGCGCGATCGAGGCGCGGACCGACGCCGGCCGGACGTAGTGCCGGGCGAAGGGCCGGCGGCCCGGCGGCGTGCCGGGAATGAATCCCGGCCATCCCGTTCGCCGAACGCAAACGAAGAAAATCCCGGCAAGCGACATCCCGGCGTCAGAATCGGCGGGTACGTTACGCGTCGCGCCGGCGGCGGCCGCACGCGGGTGCGATCCCGCCGCATCGAACAGGAACCCAACATGACGGACAAGCGGGAGACCGCCGACCTGACGCCGAAGTGGCGCGAGCGTTTCGCTTTCTTCGACGCGCACGGCGCGCCGTCGTCGGCCGGCTATCGCGTCGCTTTCAAGGCGCTGCCGTTCGGCAAACGGATGCTGATCGGACTCAACGGCCTGGGCATGCTGTTCGGGCCGTTCTATTACTTCGCGCTCGGACTCTGGCGCAAGGGGCTCGCGCTCGGCGCGCTGGTGCTCGCGGTCAATGTGGCTGAAGGTCTGTTCATGATGACGACCGGTATCGATGTCCCGCTGGGCATCGATACCGGCCTGAGCGTCGCCTGTTCGCTGCTGTTCGGCATCTGCGCGAATTACGCGTATTACCTGAAAGAGACGCAGGGAAGCAACGGCTGGAACCCGTTCGAGGGGATGCGCTTGATGTGATGCGGTGCCGGACCGCCCGAATGTTACGAAAAGTGGGCCATTCGTTTCGGTTGCGATGCGGCGCATCAGTTCTTACAAAGTGGAAATATGCGCAGCGCCGGGTTGCCGCTATAGTCGAATCACCAACGAATCAACCAGAAGGGGAGTCCATGAAAACCTTGCGTGTTGCCTCGCTCGTGACCGGCATGGCCGCGTTGCTCGTATCCGGTGCCGCGATGGCAGGCGTCAGCGTCGGCATCAATCTCGGCGTGCCCGCGCCGGTATATGTCGCTCCCGCGCCGGTGTATGCACCGCCGCCCGTCTATGCGCCGCCGCCCGTCGTGTATCAGCCGGCGCCGGTGTATGCGGCGCCCGCGATCGTGATCGGCTGGCATGGCGATCGCTACTGGGACGGGCGCCGCTACTGGGGCCGCGACGAATGGTATCGCCGTCACCCGCCCGGCCGCGGCGGCTGGAACCACGGCGGCCCCGGCTGGAACAACGGCCACAACGGCTGGCGTCATTGAGCGCATCCGGCCGGCGCCGCGCGGCACGGCCGCGCGTATCGAACACCGGCCGCATGTCCCGCGCCCAATGAAAAACCGCCCGGCATCCGGGCGGTTTTTTTGATGCGCCGGATGCGGCCGCGGGCTTACTCTTCCAGCCCGGCCATGCCACCGACCACCGCGCTGAAACCGCTGTCCACGTGCATGATCTCGGCCGTCACACCGCTCGCGAGATCGGACAGCAGGAACGCGCCGGCATTGCCGACCTGATCGATCGTCACGTTGCGCTTGAGCGGCGCATTGTGCTCGACGAATTCCAGGATCTTGCCGAAGCCCTTGATGCCGCTCGCCGCGAGCGTCTTGATCGGGCCCGCCGAGATGCCGTTCACGCGGATGCCTTTCGCGCCGAGCGACACGGCGAGGTAGCGCACGCTCGCCTCGAGCGCGGCCTTCGCGACACCCATCGTGTTGTAGTTCGGAATCGCCTTTTCGGCGCCGAGATAGGACAGCGTCAGCAGGGCGGCGTCGTTCGACAGCATCGGCAGCGCGGCCTTCGCGAGCGCGGGGAAGCTGTACGCGGAGATGTCGTGCGCGATGCGGAAGTTCTCGCGCGACAGGCCGTCGAGGAAGTCGCCCGCGATCGCTTCGCGCGGCGCGAAGCCGATCGAGTGCACGAGGCCGTCGAGGCTGTCCCAGTGTTGCCGGAGCGACACGAACAGCGCGTCGATCTGCGCGTCGTCGGCGACGTCGCAAGGGAACACCAGCGTGCTGTCGAATTCGGCGGCGAACTCGGTGATGCGATCCTTGAAACGGTCGCCGACGTAGGTGAAGGCGAGTTCGGCGCCTTCGCGCCTGCATGCTTTCGCGATGCCGTAGGCGATCGAGCGGTTCGACAAGACGCCCGTCAGCAGAATGCGTTTACCGGCGAGGAAGCCCATGAATTCTCCTATTGAAGCGCGCGCGCCCGCGTGCTTCGGCGGGCGGCGGATGGCTGTGATCGGTTTTGAGTGGGTAGAATTCTCTCACATTGCGATTCCCAACCGACCGACAAGGCCCTTATGACGACTGGTTCGCCCGCGGCTCCGTGGCCGCGCCCGCCGCGCCGAGCGGCATCGCCACGAACCGCGGGCGCGCTGCGCCACTTCGCCCGCCGCATCGCCTGCGCTGCGGCGGGCGGCCTCGTGCTCGCGCTGTCGGCCGCGCAGCCCGCGCACGCCGTCTATGCGATCGCGCAATACGGCGAGCCGAAATACCCGCCCGGTTTCAAGCATTTCGATTACGTGAACCCGGATGCGCCCAAGGGCGGCACGCTGGTGCTGGCCAATCCGAACCGGCTTACGTCGTTCGACAAGTTCAACCCGTTCACGATGCGCGGCAACCCGGCGCCCGGCCTCGATTTCCTGTTCGAGAGCCTGACGACCGGCAGCAGCGACGAGCCCGCGAGCGCGTACGGGCTGCTGGCCGACGACATCCGGATCGCGCCCGACGGCCTGTCGGCGACGTTCCATCTGAATCCGAAAGCACGCTTCTCGAACGGCGATCCGGTCACGGCGGCGGACGTCCGGTATTCGTTCGACACGCTGAAGAGCCCGCAGGCGGCGCCGCAGTATCCGGCCTACCTGGCCGCCATCGCGCGGGTGGTGGCGGTCGATCCGGCGACCGTGCGCTTCGAGTTCAGCCGTCGCGACCGCGAACTGCCGCTGATCGCGGGGGGCATCCCGGTGTTCTCGCGCAAGTGGGGGCTCAAGCCGGACGGCACGCATGTGCCGTTCGACCAGCTCGCGTTTCAGGAGCCGATCGGCAGCGGGCCGTACGTGATCGAGCAATACGACGGCGGCCGCACGATTTCATACAAGCGCAGCCCGGCCTACTGGGGCGCGGCGCTGCCGGTGCGGGTCGGCACCAACAACTTCGACCGGATCGTCTACAAGCTGTACGGCGATCCGGTCGCCCGCCTCGAAGGGTTCAAGGCGGGCGAGTACGACGTGATGGTCGAGTACATCGCGCGTAACTGGGTCCGGCGCGATGTCGGCAAGGGCTTCGACACGGGCGAGCTGGTCAAGCGCGAATTCCGCCAGCACAACGGTTCGGGGATGCAGGGCTTCCTGATCAACCTGCGTCGGCCGAAGTTCCAGGACGTGCGGGTACGCAAGGCGCTCGATCTCGCGTTCGATTTCGAATGGCTGAACCGGCAGCTGTTCTACGGCGGCTACACGCGCCTCAACAGCTATTTCGCGGATACCGACCTGCAGGCGACCGGCATGCCGAGCGAGGGTGAGCTTGCGCTGTTGAATCCGCTGCGCGCGCAGCTCGATCCGGCCGTGTTCGGGCCGATGACGGTGCAGCCGGACACCGATCCGCCCGGCTCGCTGCGCGCGAACCTGCTGCAGGCGCGCGCGCTGCTCGCGCAGGCCGGCTGGACCTACCGCGACGGCGCGCTGCGCAATGCGAAGGGCGAGCCGTTCGTGTTCGATATCCTCGACGATTCCGGCGCGGGTGCGGGGTCGACGATGGAGGCCGTCGTCAATGCGTATGCGCGCAATCTCGCGAAGCTCGGCATCGTCGCGCGGCTGCGCGTCGCCGATTTCGCGCTGCTGCAGAAACGGCTCGACGCATTCGACTACGATATGACGTCGATCGTCTACAGCGCGGTGCAGGTGCCGGGCTCCGAGCAGGCGCTGCAGTTCGACAGCCGCTACGCGGACCAGCCGGGCTCGAACAATCTGATCGGCCTGAAGTCGCCCGCGATCGACGCGATCCTGAAAGCGCTGATCCAGGCGCAGACGCGCGAGCAGCTGCTCGATGCGACCCATGCGCTCGATCGCGTGCTGATGCACGGCTACTACGCGATTCCGCAGTGGTTCAGCACGAAGCACCGCGTGGCGTTCAAGCGCACGCTGGGCTATCCGGCCACGCTGCCGCTGTACTATCTGGCCGAAGGCTGGATCGTGTCGACCTGGTGGATGAAACCCGCCCCGTGATCCGGGCCCGACCGCACTCAACCGAGCCCCGCTCGACTACCGCCGAAGACGCCTATGTGGAGCTACATCCTCAAACGCCTGCTGCTGATGATTCCGACGCTGCTCGGCGTGCTGACGGTCACGTTCGTCGTGATCCAGTTCGTGCCCGGCGGGCCGGTCGAGCAGGCGGCGCAGGAATTGCGCAAGGGCGCGTCGCTGCAGGGCGGCGCGCCGCTCGGCATGCGCAGCTATTCCGGCGTCGATGCGCAGCAGCTGGCGCAGTTGAAGGCGCTCTACGGCTTCGACAAGCCGCCGCTCGAACGCTACGGGCTGATGCTCAAGCGCTTCGCGCGCTTCGATCTCGGCCAGAGCTATTTTCATCATCAGAGCGTGTGGTCGCTCGTGGTGTCGAAGCTGCCGGTATCGATCAGCATCGGCGTCTGGACATTCCTGCTCACTTATCTGATCTCGGTGCCGCTCGGCATTGCGAAGGCGGTGCGCAACGGCTCGACCTTCGATCTCGCGACGAGCCTGATCGTGCTGGTCGGCTACGCGATTCCCGGCTTCGTGCTCGGCGTGCTGCTGCTCGTGCTGTTCGGCGGCGGATCGTTCTGGCAGATCTTTCCGCTGCGCGGGCTCACGTCGGACAACTTCGCGCAACTGAGCCTGCTCGGCAAGCTGACCGACTACCTGTGGCACATCGCGCTGCCGATCATCGCGTCGGTGGTGGGCAGCTTCGCCGTGATTACGATGCTGACCAAGAATGCGTTTCTGGACGAGATCCGCAAGCAGTACGTGCTGACCGCCCGGGCGAAAGGGCTGTCCGAGCGCCGCGTGCTGTGGAAGCACGTGTTCCGCAACGCGCTGCTGCCGCTGATCGTCGGTTTTCCGGCCGCGTTCATCGGCGCGTTCTTCACCGGGAGCCTGCTGATCGAGACGCTGTTCTCGCTCGACGGGCTTGGGCTGCTGTCCTACGAGTCGGTGGTGCGCCGCGATTATCCGGTCGTGCTCGGCACGCTGTATCTGTTCACGCTGATCGGACTCGCGACCAAGCTGATCTCCGATCTCTGCTACGTGTGGGTCGACCCGCGCATTCAATTCGAACACCTGGAGCGCTGATTTGAGCCGAGCCGCCGTCTCTTCCGCACGCATGGACGCCGCCCGCGCGCGGCTGTCGCCGTCGCCCGCCCGGCGCGTCTGGCTGCGTTTCAGGCAACAGCGCCTCGGCTACTGGAGCCTCGTGGTCTTCTTGATCGCGTTCGCCGCGAGCCTTGCCGCGCCGCTTTGGTCGAACGACAAGCCGCTCGTGGTGCGCTACGACGGCCACTATTATTTCCCGGTGCTCGCGGACTATCCGGAAACGATGTTCGGCGGCGATTTCCCGACGCCGGCCGACTATCTGGACCCGTACGTGCAGCGCAAGCTCGCGGCGCCCGGCAACTTCGTGCTGTATCCGCCGAATCGCTACTACTACGACACGCTCAATTATTTCTCGACCAGCCCGAACCCGGCGCCGCCGTCGCGCGCGAACTGGCTCGGCACCGACGCGCAAGGGCGCGATCTGCTCGCCCGGCTGGTCTACGGATTTCGCGTATCGGTCGAATTCGCGCTGATCCTCACCTTCATCGGGACGCTGATCGGGATCGCGACGGGCGCCGTGCAGGGTTTCTTCGGCGGGCGTATCGATATCGTCGGACAGCGGCTCATCGAGATCTGGAGTTCGATGCCGGAGCTGTACCTGCTGATCATCTTCGCGTCGATCTTCGAGCCGAGCTTCCTGCTGCTGATCGTGCTGCTGTCGCTGTTCGGCTGGATCGGGCTGTCCGACTACGTGCGCGCCGAATTCCTGCGCAACCGGAGCCAGGACTACGTGCGTGCGGCGCGGGCGATGGGACTGTCCAACTGGCAGATCATCTGGCGGCATGTGCTGCCGAACAGCCTGACGCCCGTGATCACGTTCCTGCCGTTCCGGATGAGCGGCGCGGTCCTCGCGCTGACGAGCCTCGATTTCCTCGGGCTCGGCGTGCCGCCGCCGACTCCGAGCCTCGGCGAGCTGCTGGCGCAGGGCAAGGGCAACCTCGATGCGTGGTGGATCTCGCTCGCGACGTTCTGCGTGCTGGTCGGCACGCTGCTGCTGCTGACGTTCATGGGCGATGCGCTGCGCAACGCGCTCGACACTCGCATCGCGGATACGACGCGGGCGGCGGGAGGCGGCCGATGACCGACCTGTATCCGGACGGCGCGGACGTGCCGCTGCTGTCGCTCGAGGATCTCAGCGTGCGCTTCGGCGACGCGCTGGTGGTCGATGGCGTGTCGCTCTCGATCGGCCGTGGGGAGCGCGTCGCGCTTGTCGGCGAGTCGGGTTCGGGAAAGAGCGTCACCGCGCTGTCGATCCTGCGGCTGGTGCGCGACGCCGAGGTGAGCGGCACGATCCGCTTCGCCGGCGAGGATCTCGCGGACAAGAGCGAGCGGCAGATGCGAGGGCTGCGCGGCGCCGACATCGCGATGATCTTCCAGGAGCCGATGACGGCGCTCAATCCGCTGTACACGATCGGCGAGCAGATCGGCGAGACGATTGAGCAGCACGACGGCGTGACCCGGGCCGAGGCGCGCCGGCGCGCGATCGCGCTGCTCGATCGCACCGGCATCGCGGAGCCCGGCCGGCGCATCGACAGCTATCCGCACCAGTTGTCCGGCGGCCAGCGGCAGCGCGCGATGATCGCGATGGCGCTGGCGTGCCGTCCGCGGCTGCTGCTGGCGGACGAGCCGACCACGGCGCTCGATGTCACGATCCGCGCGCAGATCGTCGAGTTGCTGCTCGAGCTGCAGCGTGTCGAGGCGGAGCAGCGCGGGATGGCGATCCTGCTGATCACGCACGACCTGAATCTGGTGCGGCGCTTTGCCGAGCGTGTCGCGGTGATGGAGAAGGGCCGGCTCGTCGAGAGCGGGCCGGTCGAGCGGATTTTCGCGGCGCCCGAGCATCCGTATACCCAGCGGCTGCTGCACAGCCGCCCGCAGCGCACGGTGATGCCCGTGCTGCCGATCGCGCCCGTCGTGCTCGAGGCGCGCGGGGTAACCGTGCGGTTCAGGCAGAAACTGCCGGGGCTGGCCGGCTGGTTCCGTTCCGGGCACTTCACCGCGGTGGAGGCGGTGAGCGTGTCGGTGCGGCAGGGCGAGACGCTCGGCATCGTCGGCGAGTCGGGTTCCGGCAAGTCGACACTTGCGATGGCGCTGCTCGGTCTGCAGAAAGCCGCGGAGGGCGAGATCGAGTTCCAGGGACGGGCGCTCGCGAGCTATCGCGGCCGCGAACAAGCCGCATTGCGCTCGACGATGCAGGTCGTCTTTCAGGATCCGTTCAGTTCGCTTTCGCCGCGGCTGACGATCGAGCGGATCGTCGCGGAAGGGCTCGCGCTGCATCGCCCGGAGCTGTCCGCCGACGCGCGCCGCGACAAGGTGATCGCGGTGCTGCGTGAGGTCGGCCTCGATCGCACGGTGCTGCAGCGTTATCCGCACGAGTTTTCGGGCGGACAGCGGCAGCGCATCGCGATCGCCCGTTCGCTGGTGCTCGAGCCGCGCGTGCTGATCCTCGACGAGCCGACCAGCGCGCTCGACGTGTCGATCCAGCAGCAGGTGCTGAAACTACTCGCGGGACTGCAGCAGAAATACAACCTGGGCTACGTCTTCATCAGTCACGACCTGGAGGTGATCGGCGCGATGGCGCACCGGGTCGCGGTGATGCAGGGCGGGATCATTGTCGAAACGGGGGAGGTGACGCAAATCTTCACGGAACCGACACATCCTTACACTCGAAAGCTGCTGAAAGCTGTCTGGCGAGCGTAAATGCCCCAATGGAGTGCGTATCTTGATTGAAAATTTCAATTTATTTTGACAAACAAATACTTCGTGGCTAGTATCGACCGAAATTTTCCGCCAATCAGCTGATTTTTAGGCACAAGTCATCGACCCAATGCAGCACCGATATCTAACCCAGGCTTGCACGCGCGTCGTCGCCGGGATGTTTATTGGCGTCCTGATCGCTGCAGCTCCCGGCGTGTTCGCCGACGAAGTCAGCGGTTTTAGCCAGAATGCCGCATTTTCGACTCAATCCGGGTCGAATTCCTCCCCCCAGAACGTCCAAACCACTGCATCGTCCTCGAATGAGGGGGGTGCGAAGTCATTCCTGTCCGGTATGGCCGGCAAGGCGGGTGACGTGGTGGTCGGCGCGCTGAACATGATTGGCGTGCGTTATCGCTGGGGCGGCAATTCACCGGATTCGGGGCTGGATTGCAGCGGGTTCGTCCGCTATGTGTTCCAGGACACGCTCGGCATGTCGCTGCCGCGCCGCGCGGAGGAAATGAGCCGCGTCGGTGAAAAGGTCCGGATGAGCGAGCTGAAGCCGGGCGATCTCGTGTTCTTCAACACGATGCGCCGTACGTTCTCGCATGTCGGTATTTACATCGGCGACAACAAGTTCGTGCATTCCCCGTCGACGGGCAGCACGATCCGCGTGGACGATCTGGACAGCAGCTACTGGGAAAAGCGCTTCACGGGCGCGCGTCGCATCGAGACGCAGTTCACGACGAAGCCTGATGAATTGCGTCAGCGCGTGAGCGCGACGATCGGCAACGGCAACAACTAAGCCGACCGCCGTTCTTCGCAGGATCGAAACCCCGCCTCCTTCAGGATGCGGGGTTTTTGTTTTTGCGGGGTCCGCCCTGGGGACTCAGGCGGCCGTGCGGGCGGCGGTCAGCTTGCGCTGCAGTTCCGGCATGATGCGTGCCACGGCTTCCTCGCCGGCGAGGATTGCGGTGTTGCGCTGGTTGAAGTCGCTGCCGCCCATGGCCGCGAGGTTCGGCCGGATCACGACGTCGGCGTATTTGTCGAGTTCGTAGGTCTTGATCGTCTGGCCCATGATCGTGAAGGTTTGCAGCAGCATCTCGATCGGATTCTGGGTGGGGCCGCCTTCGGGGCGGGCGGAGATGTCGACGGCGATCACGAAGTCGGCGCCCATCTTGCGGGCGAACGAGGCGGGGACCGGGCTGACGAGGCCGCCGTCCACGTATTCGCGCTCGCCGATCTTCACCGGTTCGAAGATCGACGGCACGCTGCACGATGCGCGTACTGCGAGCCCGGTGTTGCCGCGTTGGAACAGGATGGCTTGGCCGCTGTTCAGGTCGGTGGCGACGATGCCGAGCGGCTTGGCCATTTTCTCGATCGGCCGGTTGCCGAGCGTCTTGTTGAGGAAGTTCTGGAGGGCGACGCCTTGCAGCAGGCCGCGCGATCGGAACGGTGTGGCCCAGTCGCTGATCGACGTTTCGTCCATCGACAGGGCGAGCTTGTTGATCTGCAGCGCGTTCATGCCGGATGCGTAGAGCGCGCCGACCACTGAGCCCGCGCTGGTTCCGCTGACGATTTCGATCGGGATATTGCGAGCCTCGAGCGCTTTCAGTACGCCGATGTGTGCGAAGCCGCGTGCGGCGCCGCCGCCGAGCGCGATGCCGATCCGTAGCGGTTTGGTGCGTGGTTGCGGCGGGGTGGCTGCGGTGTTGTCCGTGGGGGTTTTGCTGCCGAGCGATGTGCAGGCGGCGAGTGTTGCCGATGCGCAGGCGATCGAAAAGGTGCGGCGGGACAGGCGAGGGGACGACATCGGGGGATCTCCGGCTACGCGGCGCGATACGCGCCAATTCAACGGCCGGCACGCGCAACGGATTCGCGCGGCCATGCGCGACGCCGGCGGACGGCTGCGGCGGGCACATCATAAAGCAAGCGGCGCGATGCGCGCGAAACCCGGATGAGACGAATCTTGTCCGACCGGCTGCCGGCTGCCGGCTGCCGGCTGCCGGCTGCCGGCTGAACGCCGGATAGCCGAGCAGGGGCGTATGGAAACTGGAGTGGTGACGTGGGGTAGGGGGGTGGACCAGACGTCCGAGCGTGGCGAGGATGGAGCGGAGTGGGGGCATACCACTTCGTTCTGTGGTGCGATGTCACGGTGCCTGCGCGCGCCTATCCGCGTTCTGAACGTGGTGGACACTTAGGCGCTGGGCCAATGAGTGTGATGAGGGCACCTGAAGCTTGGATCGAGAAAGCGCCTTTCTTTTGGTTACTTTTCTTTGGCAAGACAAAGAAAAGTGACCCCTGCCCCGGGGAGGGGCGACGCTGATAGACCGACAAGTCAGTCAAATGCCGACCAAGGCGATCAAGTCCCCTGAAGAGGAAGATGCCGAAGAGGAAGATGCCGAGAAGCGAAGCCCGAGACAACGACCTCCCCACTGGGCGAGCTCGAACGCCCGACCGAACGACGAGTATAATTTCCCCCTTTCCGTTCCGGGCCCGCCGCGCTTGAAAGCCGGCCGGCGCACCCGCGCACCGCCCGCGATTCCCGCGCTGTTTTATTTCCCGCCCTGCGAAGGGCCACCGAGTTACCGTCTATGACCCGTCCTGTACGCACCCGTTTCGCGCCGAGCCCCACGGGCTTCATCCACCTGGGCAATCTTCGTTCCGCGCTTTATCCGTGGGCATTCGCCCGCAAGACGAAGGGCGCATTCGTGCTGCGGATCGAGGACACCGACGTCGAGCGTTCGACGAGCGAGTCGGTGGACGCGATCCTCGAGGGCATGAAGTGGCTGGACCTGGATTTCGACGAAGGTCCGTTCTACCAGATGCAGCGGATGGATCGCTATCGCGAGGTGCTGGCCCAGATGCTGGAGAAGGGGCTTGTCTACCCGTGCTACATGTCGACCGAGGAACTGGACGCGTTGCGCGAGCGCCAGCGCGAGGCGGGCGAGAAGCCGCGTTACGACGGCACCTGGCGTCCGGAGCCGGGCAAGACGCTGCCCGAGCCGCCGGCGGGCGTGCAGCCCGTGCTGCGCTTCCGTAATCCGCTGACGGGGGCGGTCGAGTGGGACGACGCGGTGAAAGGCCGGATCGAGATCTCGAACGAGGAGCTTGACGATCTGGTGATCGCGCGCCCGGACGGCACGCCGACCTACAACTTCTGCGTCGTGGTCGACGACCTCGACATGGGGATCACGCACGTGATCCGCGGCGACGACCACGTGAACAACACGCCGCGTCAGATCAACATCCTGCGTGCGCTGGGCGGCGAAGTGCCGGTGTATGCGCACCTGCCGACCGTGCTCAACGAGCAGGGCGAGAAAATGAGCAAGCGTCACGGCGCGATGAGCGTGATGGGGTATCGCGATGGGGGCTACCTGCCGGAGGCGGTGCTCAACTATCTCGCGCGGCTCGGCTGGTCGCATGGCGACGCGGAAGTCTTCTCGCGTGAGCAGTTCGTCGAATGGTTCGACCTCGAGCATCTCGGCAAGTCGCCGGCGCAATACGATCACAGCAAGCTCAACTGGCTCAACAATCACTACATCAAGCAGGCGGACAACGCGCGGCTCGCCGAACTGGCGCTGCCGTTTCTGTCCGCGATCGGGATCGACGCGGCGACGATCGCGGGCGGCGCGGATCTGCCGGGCGTGATCGGCCTGATGAAGGATCGCGCATCGACAATCAAGGAGATCGCCGATGGCGCGGCGATGTTCTACCGCATACCTGCGCCCGAAAAGGACGCGCTCGCCCAGCATGTGACGGACGCGGTGCGTCCCGCGCTGGCCGAACTGGCCACGGCACTGAAGGGCTGCGAATGGACGAAGGAGGGCATTGCCGCCGCACTGAAGGCGACGCTCGCCGCGCATGGGCTGAAGATGCCGCAGCTCGCGATGCCGGTGCGCCTGCTCGTCGCGGGCACCACGCATACGCCGTCGATCGACGCGGTGCTGATGCTGTTCGGGCGTGACGCGGTCGTATCGCGTCTCGAATCCGCGCGTTGAACGGACCTGCGGCCACGCATTGCGTGGTCTTGTCGCACCGCCTGCGCTCGGCGATGCAAAATTTTTGCCGGAATGACAAATAGGGTATTTACAAACCTCGAATCAGAACCTACAATCTCGCTTCTGTTCTGCAAGGGGGTATAGCTCAGCTGGGAGAGCGCTTGCATGGCATGCAAGAGGTCAGCGGTTCGATCCCGCTTACCTCCACCATCAGAGCAGAATGCGGTACGGTTTGCGAAGCAGGATGTGACAGAAAATGCTTCACAAACGAGATGAAAGAAGTTAGAATTTCGTTCTCTGCTGTTGACGAAAGTTAAAGGCAGAAACAACGCAGTAAGACAAATCTGCAAAGATTTTGTCCCCTTCGTCTAGAGGCCTAGGACATCACCCTTTCACGGTGAGTACAGGGGTTCGAATCCCCTAGGGGACGCCAGACATCAGCGGCGTTTCAATAGAAGCGAAGCGGGCCTGCAGGAGCGTAACCAACGCCTGCGGGTCACGATGCAAAACTGGAGCGGTAGTTCAGTTGGTTAGAATACCGGCCTGTCACGCCGGGGGTCGCGGGTTCGAGTCCCGTCCGCTCCGCCAAATCGAAGCCCGTTCAGGCTGCATGTGAACGGGCTTTTGCGTTAAAGGTGTAAGCAGTACGTTGTCCCCTTCGTCTAGAGGCCTAGGACATCACCCTTTCACGGTGAGTACAGGGGTTCGAATCCCCTAGGGGACGCCAGACATCAGCGGCGTTTCAATAGAAGCGAAGCGGGCCTGCAGGAGCGTAACCAACGCCTGCGGGTCACGATGCAAAACTGGAGCGGTAGTTCAGTTGGTTAGAATACCGGCCTGTCACGCCGGGGGTCGCGGGTTCGAGTCCCGTCCGCTCCGCCAAATCGAAGCCCGTTCAGGCTGCATGTGAACGGGCTTTTGCGTTAAAGGTGTAAGCAGTACGTTGTCCCCTTCGTCTAGAGGCCTAGGACATCACCCTTTCACGGTGAGTACAGGGGTTCGAATCCCCTAGGGGACGCCAGACATCAGCGGCGTTTCAGTAGAAGCGAAGCAAGCCTGCAGGGTCGTCACCAACGCCAGCGGGTCACGATGAAAGATTGGAGCGGTAGTTCAGTTGGTTAGAATACCGGCCTGTCACGCCGGGGGTCGCGGGTTCGAGTCCCGTCCGCTCCGCCAAAAATGGAAGCCCGTTCAGGAATGCCTGAACGGGCTTTTTGTTTTCCGGCCCGGCCGCCGTACTATTCGTGCAAATCGGCATTGCATCCTCGCTCGGCTGCGCTATCGTGGCGATGACGCGTCATTTGCTCCCACGCCATGCTCGATCCGACCGATGTCCGTCTGCTCTACCTGCTGCGTCCCGCCGAGCTGGGCGATTTCGAGTTCGCCGAGGCGCTGACGCATCGCAACATGGGTGCGTACTACCAGCGCCATGGCCTGCTGTGGCGCGCGGATCTGTTTTTCGCCAGTTGGTGCGATTCGGAGAATTTCATTCTCGAGCTGGACGGCGAACGGATCGGTCTTCTGAGGATCACCGAGGAGGGGGATTCGCTGCACGTTCGCGACGTACAGGTTGCGCAAGGGTACCGGCAGCAAGGCGCGGGTACCCATTTGCTCGACATGTCGCATCGCTGGGCAAAGGTGCGCGGGTTGCGCGAGACGCAGCTGCGGGTGTTCGTCGACAATCCGGCCGCCCGGCTGTATTTGCGGATGGGCTACCGGCCGGCAGGGCCGAGGCTCGCGCAGCTCGGTGCGATTCGGCACATGGCGCGACCCGTCTAGCGGGACTTCCCGGGATGTTCAGCTAGCGCCGGGCACCGCGGGCGGCTTCCGGCATCTCGGCCGCTGCGTCATCCCCCGCGTCATGTTCGGAACCGCGCAGCATGAACGCACGCGGGCTTGCGCCGAATGCGCGTCGGAACATCGCGGAAAACGCACTCTGGCTTTGATAGCCCAATTCCCGCGCGATGTGCGACAACGGTCGGCCCTGATTGAGCAACGGAATCGCGCGCGCAAGCAGCGCCTGCTGACGCCACTGCGAAAAACTGACCCCCAGCTCCTGTTTGAACAGCCGCGCGATCGTTCGCGTACTGGCGCCGACCCCTGCGGCCCAATGCTCGAGCGATTCCGTCTGCGCCGGTTGGGCGAGGACCGCTTCGCACAGCGCGCGCAGCCGCTTCTCGCTGGGCATCGGCACGGCAAGCGGCAGCGGTTCGGCCTGCGTCAGTTCGTCGAGCACGAGCGAGTACAGCAGCGTTTCGCGAGTGCGGTTGGACGGTTGAGCTTCCAGCGCGACGATCAACTCCCGCAGCAGCCCCGAGACCTCCACGACGCGGCATGCATCGAGTCCTTCCGGCACCGCCGATTCGTCGATGTAGAGCGTGCGCAGATAGGCATCCTCGACGATCACGACTTCATGGGTGATATGCGGCGGCACCCAGATCGCGCGCGAGGGCGGGACCATCCACGTCGTGCCGACGGTCGCGATCCGCAGCACGCCACGCGACGCATACGCCATCTGCGCCCACGCGTGGGTATGCAGCGGGATGCGGACGCCGGCGGCCACCGCCCTGGCCCGTACGCGCATCGGATGGGCGGGAGTCGGCGCGAATTCGGGCGGAATATCGACGGTGTCGGATTCTGGCGGCGGCGAAACGGGAACGGACGGACTCATGGGCGATCGATGCGGTGCGGCGGGCGTGCCTTATTGTAGGGGGTCGCGCGGGTGCGCCGCAGCGGGATTTTTTCGGCCGATAATGCCGTGACCCGATCGATCAGTCTGGAGACGACGACATGACCTTTGCCACCACCGACCTCTGCGATGCGCATGAGGACCGGCTTGCCGCCGGCACGCTGCGCGTGCTCGATCCCGTGTTCCGCTCGTTCGGACGCGAAGCGCGCTTCAGCGGTCCCGCTGCCACGCTCAAGCTGTTCGAGGACAACACGCTGGTGCGCGCGGCGCTCGAGCAGGACGGCGCTGGGCGAGTATTGGTGGTCGACGGCGGCGGCAGCACGCGCTGCGCGCTGGTGGGCGGCAATCTCGGCGTGCTTGCCGAAAAGAACCGCTGGGCGGGCATCGTCGTGTACGGCTGCGTGCGCGACACGCAGGAGCTGAGCGTGTGCAACCTTGGCGTGGTCGCGCTGGCCGCGCATCCGCGCAAGAGCGACAAGCGCGGTGCCGGCGTCAGCGACGTGCCGGTGACCGTGCTCGGTACACGCATCGCACCGGGCAACTGGATCTACGCGGATCTCGACGGTGTGCTCGTCAGCGACACGCCGCTCGCCTGATGCGGCGGATCACCGAATCCTCAGCGAGCGACCAGGAAGGGGATGCCATGCGCCACGTATTTGTCTACGGAACCTTGCGAGCGGGAGAGGTCAACGATATCGGCCAGGCGGCCGCACGCCACGGTCTGGCGGCGCCGCAACTGATTGGTGCGGCGGCGGTGACGGGCCTGTTGTACGACTTCGGCAGCTATCCGGGCATGATCGCGGCGCACGACGGCCAGGATCTGGTCTGGGGCGATGTCTACGCGATCGACGAGCAATTGGTGCCGGTGCTCGATGAAATCGAGCACGTCTATCCGGGCCGGGCTGGACTGTTCACATCGCACGAGGCCCCGGTGCAACTGGGCGGCCGTCGTTACGATTGCCTGTTCTACCCGGTGGCGGAACACGCGGTGACGGACCAGCCGCGCATTGCGTCGGGCGACTGGGTGCAATACCGGCGCGAACGGACGTAACGCGGGACGGCGTACCCGGCACGCGACAAAAAGGCGCCGTGCGGCGCCTTTTTGTCGGGACGAGCCCGCCGCGCAGTCCGGCCGGGCAGCGGATCAATCGCTGCTCGACCGGCGCGGCGTCGGTCAGATCTCCTCGTAGAGCGGCAGCGTCAGGAACTCGGTGAACTGTTCCGACGTCGACATCTGTTCGAAGATCGCGGCCGCGCGATCGTAGGGCTGCGTGTCGCCCGCGACGACCTTCTTCACGTTGTCGAGTTCGACCTTTGCATACTCGCGCACGAGATCCGCGGTGACCTTGCGGCCGTCCTCGAGGGTGCCCTTCGACGAGCGGATCCATTGCCACACCTGCGAGCGCGAGATCTCGGCGGTCGCCGCGTCTTCCATCAGGTTGTGGATCGGCACGCAGCCGTTGCCCGCGAGCCACGAGCCGAGGTAATGGATGCCGACGTTGATGTTGTTGCGCAGGCCCGCTTCGGTGATCGGCGCTTCGGGCTGGAAGTCGAGGAGATTCCTGCCCTCGATCTGCACGTCGTCGCGCTGCTTGCCGATCTGGTTCGGCTTGTCGCCCAGCACCTTGACGAACTCGTCCATCGCGAGCGGCACGAGGCCCGGGTGCGCGACCCAGCCGCCGTCATAGCCGTCCGTGGCGTCGCGCGCCTTGTCCGAGCGCACGCCGGCCATCGCCTTGTCGTTCGCTTCCGGATCGTTCTTGATCGGGATCAACGCGCTCATGCCGCCGATCGCCGGCGCGTTGCGGCGGTGGCAGGTCTTGAGCAGCAGCAGCGCGTACGCACGCATGAACGGCACCGTCATCGTGATTTTCGCGCGGTCGGCGAGACAGAAATCGCGGTCGTTCTTGAACTTCTTGATCGCCGAGAAGATATAGTCCCAGCGGCCCGCGTTGAGGCCCGAGCTGTGCTCGCGCAGTTCGTACAGAATTTCATCCATTTCGAATGCGGCGAGGATGGTCTCGATGAGCACCGTCGCGCGGATCGTACCGCGCGGCACGCCGACGCCTTCCTGCGCGGCGACGAAGATATCGTTCCACAGGCGGGCTTCGAGATGGCTTTCCATCTTCGGCAGGTAGAAGTACGGGCCCGAGCCGCGCGCGAGCAGTTCCTTCGCGTTGTGGAACAGGTACAGCGCGAAGTCGAAGATGCCGCCGGACACGCGCTGGCCGTCGACCGTCACGTGCTTCTCGTCGAGGTGCCAGCCGCGCGGACGCACGATCAGCGTCGCGATCTTGTCGTTCAGCTGGTACGACTTGCCGTTCTGTTCGAGCGAGATCGTGCGGCGCACCGCGTCGCGCAGATTGATCTGGCCGTCGATCTGATTGGTCCAGTTCGGCGCGTTCGAATCCTCGAAGTCCGTCATATACGAATCCGCGCCTGAATTCAGCGCGTTGATGATCATCTTGCGCTCGACCGGACCCGTGATTTCGACCCGGCGGCATTGCAGGTCGGCCGGCAGCGGCGCGACCTTCCAATCGCTCTCGCGGATCGTCTTCGTGTCGGCGAGGAAGTCGGGGCGCTCGCCCGCGTCGAGGCGCTGCGTGCGTTCGGCGCGCGCCTTCAGCAGCGCCTGGCGGCGCGGCTCGAATGCGCGGTGCAGCCGCGCGACGAGCTCGAGTGCATCGGGCGTGAGGATCGCCTCGTAACCGGGCTGGATGTCGCCGGTGATCGCCATGCCTTGCGGCAGCTTCAGCGTAGTGGTCATGTGTCTCTCCTTGGTCGGTCAGTTGCGGTTTGCGATGAGGGGTGGAAAATTCGGCAGCGTCGCCGGCCTCAGGCGCCCGGGCTGGGGCGCGTACGGCCTGCGGATCTGCCGGCGGGAGCCGGGGCGGTGAGGAAAGCGAACAGGTCGGCCATGCCGGCGCCGGTGCCGTCGGGCGGTGCGTCGAGTTCCTCGAACGGCGTACCGGTGCGGTTGAGCCAGAACGTCGTGTAGCCGAACCAGCCGGCACCCGCGGCATCCCAGCCGTTCGACGACACGAACACGATGTCGCGCGGCGCGGCGCCGAAGGCGGCGGTGCCGAGCGTGTAGGCGGCCGCCGACGGCTTGTACGCGCGTACCGCGTCGACCGACAGCACATGGTCGAACAGACCGCTCATGCCGGCGCTCTTGACCGCGATGTCGAGCATCTTCGGATCGCCGTTCGACAGGATCGCGAGTCCCGGCTGCGCCTTCAGCGTGCGCAGCTTGCGCAGGATCGGCACGGTGTCGGGATAGGTCGACAGGCACGCGTACTCGTCCATCAGGCGTTTTTCCGACGTAGCCGCGAGCGCGAGGCCGAGCGAACGGGCGGCAAAGCGCAGCGCGTCGAGCGTGATGTCCCAGAACGGCCGGTAGTGCGCGCCGGCCGGATCGGCGAGCGTGCGCAGCTGGGTGTACTCGATCTGCTTGCGCCGCCACAGCTGGGAAAGCCGTTCGCCGTGGCCGGGGAACATCTGTTCCGCGGCGGCCACGACGGCGTGCACGTCGAACAGTGTGCCGTAAGCATCGAACAGGATGGCCTTCGGAGAGAGTGCGGGGGGCGTCGACATCGTGCTGCACTCCGTGATCAGGGGTTGAGCAACATTGTATTAGTGATTGCTTGCGATAAAAAAGACTCTAATCATCACTTGATCTTTTACTTTCATCTACCTAATCTTGGGCGTTCTGCCCGACCTCTTATCGAACGGCGTATACCGTTCATGCTCTCCATGGACCGTTTCAAGCAAATCGAGACTTTTGCCGCCGTCGCCGCGAAAGGCAGCCTGTCGGCCGCCGCGCACGCGGAGGGCGTCGCGCCGGCCATCATCGGGCGCCGTCTCGACGCGCTCGAGGAGCGCCTCGGCGTCAAGCTGCTGGTGCGCACCACCCGCAAGCTCACGCTGACCTTCGAGGGCTCGGCGTTCCTCGAGGATTGCCAGCGGATCATCCATGACATGCAGAACGCCGAGGCGAGCGTGTCGGCGGGCGGGGTCAAGGCGAGCGGCCATTTGCGGGTGTCGGCGCCCGCCGGCTTCGGGCGCCGACACGTCGCGCCGCTCGTGCCGGCCTTTACGGCCGCGCACCCGGACGTGTCGGTCACGCTCGACCTGTCCGACCGGATGGTCGATCTCGTGAACGAGAGCTTCGATTGCGCGGTGCGGCTGGGCGAGTTGCCCGATTCGTCGCTCGTGTCGCTCAAGCTCGGCGAGAACCGCCGCGTGTGCGTCGGTTCGCCTGCCTATCTGGCGCGGGCCGGCACGCCCGTCGCACTCGACGAACTGGTGCGCCACAACTGCCTCGCGCTTGCCGCCAACGCGAACCAGCAGCGCGGCTGGGCATTCCAGGACGGCGGCAAGGTCGTATCGATCCGCGTCGCCGGCATGATGGAGTGCTCGGACGGCGCCGTGCTGCACGAGTGGTGTCTCGACGGCCACGGGCTCGCGTGGCGCTCGTGGTGGGAAGTGGGCGCCGATATCGCGGCGGGTCGCCTCGTCAGCGTGCTCGACGCGTTCGCGGCGCCGCCCATCGGCATTCACGCGGTATTTCCGCAGCGTCGCCACTTGCCCTTGCGGGTGCGGCTGTTCCTCGATTTCCTGAAGCACACCTACGAGCGGCCCGGCTATTGGGGTTGAGTCAGGTAGTGGCTTCCGATATGAGGGCGAACCCTCTAGCGGCCCCGGCGCGGGAGTTTCGCGCACTACAATCAAGCTAGGCAGCGTCCGTCGTGGCGGCGCGGTGCGCGCCGTTGCCGCGAGGGCGTGCTGCTGCCGCCGACGGAGGCTGCCATGTTCAAGCACATCCTGGTCCCGACCGACGGGTCCGATCTGTCGAGGAAGGCGATCGACGGCGCGATCGATCTCGCCCAGACCGTCGGTGCGCGCGTGACCGCCTATGCGTGCCTGCCGCAATATCCGTATTCCCCGTTTTCCGAGGTGGTGATCGAGCCGCCCTCGGATTTCCGCGAGCGCAGCGAACGCGAGGCGCGGCTGCATCTCGACGAGGTCGAAGCGGCCGCGCGGCGCGCGGGCGTGGCGTGCGAGAGCTGTACGAGCGTGCACCCGTCGCCTTACCTCGGCATCATCGAGGCGGCGGAGCGGGGCGGTTGCGACGTGATCTTCATGGCGTCGCACGGCCGGCGCGGACTCGGCAGTCTGCTGATCGGCAGCGAGACGCAGCGCGTGCTGACCCATACGAAAATTCCGGTGATCGTCTATCGGTAGGCGCGGCGCGCAATGCGGCGGGGCCGAGGCCGAAAGTGGCGCGCGCCGGGCAGTGCCGGCGCGCGTGTTGTTATCGGCGGCGTCGCTCGACGCCGCGCGCCCCGAGCAGGCATGGCGAGCCATGCGCGCAATGGGCGATCTCCTCCCTGATGGCACCTGATCGATGCGTGATGCGGACCCCGCCGCCGCTTGTGGCGGCGAGCGGTGTCCGGCATCGCCCGGGATGTCAGGCGACTTTCTTGCCGTCGAAGAACTGTTCGTCTTCGGTGGAACCGTGCAGCGCGGTGGTCGACGCGTCGCGCTCGACCGTCTGCGTCACCGCGTCGAAGTAGCCGGTGCCGACTTCGCGCTGGTGCTTGACGGCCGTGAAGCCCTTGTCTGCTGCCGCGAATTCCGCCTGCTGGAGTTCGACGAACGCGCTCATCTGCGTGCGGGCATAGCCGTGCGCGAGGTTGAACATCGAGTAGTTCAGCGCATGGAAGCCCGCGAGCGTGATGAACTGGAACTTGTAGCCCATCGCGCCGAGTTCCTTCTGGAATTTCGCGATCGTCGCGTCGTCGAGATTCTTCTTCCAGTTGAACGACGGCGAGCAGTTGTACGACAGCAGCTTGCCGGGGAACTGCTTGTGGATCGCCTCGGCGAACTTCTTCGCGTACTCGAGATCCGGCTTGCCGGTTTCGCACCAGATGAGGTCGGCGTAAGGTGCATAGGCGAGACCGCGCGAGATTGCCTGTTCGAGGCCCGGCTTGGTGCGGTAGAAGCCTTCCACCGTGCGCTCGCCCGTCAGGAACGGCTTGTCGTTGTCGTCGATGTCGGACGTGATCAGGTCGGCCGCTTCGGCGTCGGTGCGGGCGATCAGCACGGTCGGCGTACCGGACACGTCGGCTGCGAGACGCGCGGCGGTCAGCTTCGCGACATTCTCGCGGGTCGGCACGAGCACCTTGCCGCCCATGTGGCCGCACTTCTTCACCGAGGCGAGCTGGTCTTCGAAGTGAACGCCCGAAGCGCCGGCCTCGATCATCGCCTTCATCAGTTCGAATGCGTTCAGCACGCCGCCGAAGCCGGCTTCCGCATCCGCCACGATCGGTGCGAAGAAATCGACGTAGCCTTCATCGCCCTGATTCTTGCCTTCCGACCACTGGATCTGGTCGGCGCGCGTCAGCGTGTTGTTGATGCGCTTCACCACGAGCGGCACCGAGTTGGCCGGGTACAGCGACTGGTCCGGGTACATTTCGCCCGCGACGTTGGCGTCGCCCGCCACCTGCCAGCCCGACAGGTAGATCGCCTGCAGGCCGGCCTTCACCTGCTGCATCGCCTGGTTGCCGGTCAGTGCGCCGAGCGCGTTGACGAACGGCTCGTTGTTCACCAGGTTCCACAGCTTTTCCGCGCCGCGCTTCGCGATCGTGTGCTCGATGGGCACCGAGCCGCGCAGGCGCACCACGTCGTCCGCCGTGTAGTTGCGCGTGATGCCCTTCCAGCGCGGGTCGTTGTCCCATTGTTGTTGCAGTTCCTGAGCCTGTTGTTGACGCGACATGGTGTGCTCCTGTGTGGTCGTTGCCTGAATAGATGAATCGAACTCTGCATGGGTCACGAAACAGGGTGGTGGCCGAGGCGTTTCGTTTCGTGAACTCTTGTATAAGAGTCTAGGCAAATCACCGAATGCGAAACAGAGGCTTTCTCAGGAAGTGATCAAAAATTTATATAAATAAAATCAATTGCTTATGCGGTATATTTCGTAATGAGAAATGATGTTTTCTATGCTGCAATCGGCTGGGTTGTGCCACGCAACATGATTTTTTACGACGCAAAAAAATTTTCCACATTGTGAAATTCGGAGCGGAAACAAAAAAAACCGGTGCCGAAGCACCGGTTTCGATGAGCGAGGCGGGGGAGATCCCGCCTGCGGGCGTGGCTTACGACGCCGAGTTGCCGCGGCGCGGGCCGCTGCTGCGGTAGCCGCCGCCTTCGCTACGGCGTGCGCCGTAGCCTTCGCGGTTGCCGCCGGCCGGCTTGCCGCCGCCGTTGCCCGGCTTGCCGCTCCATCCGCCGCCGTTGCCGCCGTGACCTTGACGGCTGTTGCCGCCAGTGCCGTTGCCATTGCCGCTGTAGCCGCCGCCGCTGCCGAAGCGGCGACCGCCGCCGTTGCCGCCCGGACGGCCGCGGCTCGGGCCGCGATCGTTGCGCGACGGCGTCTTGCGCGGCTCGAAGCCCGCGACGACGTTGACTGCCAGCGGCGTGCGCACGAAGCGCTCGATGCGCTTGAGCGCGCCTTGTTCGGCGTGATGCACGAGGCTCACCGCGATACCCGAGCGACCGGCGCGGCCGGTTCGGCCGATCCGGTGCACGTAGTCTTCGGCGAACTTCGGCAGGTCGTAGTTGAACACGTGCGTGATGCCCGGGATGTCGATCCCGCGTGCCGCCACGTCGGTTGCCACCAGCACGCGCACCCGGCGCTCGCGCAGCGCACGGATCGTACGGTTGCGCGCGCCTTGCGGCAGATCGCCGTGCAGTGCGGCCGATTCAAAGCCCGCGTCGGCCAGGCGGCCAGCCAGCTGATCGGCGTCGACCTTGGTCGCCGTGAAGATGATCGCTTGGTCGAGCGCCGAGTCGCGCAGCAGATGGTCGAGCAGACGATCCTTGTGATCGCGGTCGTCGACGTAATGCACGCTCTGCGCGATGTTCGTGCGCGCTTCCATGCGCTGCACGATCTCGATGCGCTCCGGATCCTTCAGCAGACGGCCCGTCAGGGAGCCGATCTTGCCGTCGAGCGTGGCCGAGAACAGCATCGTCTGGCGGGTCGCCGGCGTGGCGGCGACGATCGTCTCGATGTCGTCGATGAAGCCCATGTCAAGCATGCGGTCGGCTTCGTCGAGCACCAGCATCTTGAGTTCGGACAGGTCGATGCGGCCGCGTTCCAGGTGGTCGAGCAGGCGGCCCGGCGTCGCGACGAGAATCTCGGGATTCTTCGCGAGCAGCATCAGCTGCTGGCCGTAGGCGACGCCGCCGAGGATGCTGACCGTACGCAGGCGCTTCAGGTGCTTGCCGTAGGTCGAAGCGGCCGTCGTGACCTGCATCGCGAGTTCGCGGGTCGGGGTCAGGACGAGGAGGCCGGGGCGCGCGACCGGTTGCGGACGGCGCGTGCGGCGATCGCCGCTGGCGTTCGCATCGCGCGGCGGGCGCGGCTGCTGGGCCTGCAGCTTTTGCAGTTGGGCGAAGCGCTCGATTGCCGGCAGCATGAACGCGGCCGTCTTGCCGGAGCCCGTCGGGCTCGACACCAGCAGGTCGCGTCCGGCGATCCCGGCCGGAATCGCGCGTTCCTGCACGGGCGTCGGCTTCACATAGCCGGCGGCTTCCAGTGCGGACACGATCTCCGGCGAAAGCCCGAGCGACGCGAAAGTCGGTCCGTCCAGGACCTCGCTGCGGTCGGCGGCGGCCGGCGCTGCTGCCTCAGCGGGCGCGGCGGCGTCGAGACCGAGCGCCTGATCGGCGATCGCGTTGAGCGGGCTTGAGTTGTTGCTCGAAGTCATAACAATCCTTGATACACACAGTGGGTGAAACGTCGGCGCCAATCGCGCATACCCAAGTCGTCGGATTCATCGAGCAAATCGGGGAAACGGGACATTCGCCCGCATTGATCGACCATGCGGACATTTCGTTAGAAGCTGTTTTGGGTGCGGCGCGCATCGAGTGCGCTGACCGCCAGCCTGATACAAGACGGCCCGTGGGGCCTAGGCAGGAGGGGACAGGTTCTAAACTGGATTGGAGCTAAACGCTACGAGGCGTCAGACAGAAAGGGCGGTTTCGGGCCGCTTAAGGTGTGACGCAGGCCGCATTATAAGGATTTTTGCTGCGCTGCGCCACTATTACTTCTACTGATTTCGCCGAGCCGGCCGCCGTTTGGCCGCCGGTTCGGGCGATACGGCGGCGGTTTTACGATGCCGTGCCGTTCTTCAGCGACTCCACCAGCTCGACGTATTGCTGCTTCGCGGCGTCCTGCGACGTGCCCTTCAGCGCTTCCCAGGCGTCGTACTTGTACTTGCCGACGATGTCGGTGAAGCCCGGCTTATCGCCGTGCACGTCGCCGTCGGTCGCTTGCTTGAAGAGCGCGTAGAGGCGCAGCAGGGTCAGGTTGCCGGGGCGTTCGGTCAGTTGTTTGACATCTTCCTGGGCCTGGTTGAATTCCGCGGTGATGTCGCTCATCGGGTGTCTCCGTAAGGTTTCGAGGTGGGGCGATCTTAGCAAGCGCGCCGCGACGGCGGGTCGAGCGTTTCTTCCAAACCGGACGGTGCCGCTGGCGGCGGCGCGAATCCGCGCGGATCGCCCGTGCGGGCGGGGCGTCGCATTACAATACCGGCCATGACACAAACAGTGCTCCTCGCTATCGACACGTCGACCGAGTTTTGCTCGGTCGCATTGCTGAGCGCGGCCGCATCGGCCGACGGCTCTTTTTCTCTCGCCACCTGGGTCCGCCACGAGCAGACGGGCGCCGTTTCGAGCACCCGCGTACTCCCTGCAGTCCGTGAAGTGCTCGCCGATGCGGGGCTGTCGCTTGCCGACTGCGCGGCGATCGCGTTCGGTTCCGGCCCCGGTTCATTTACCGGACTGCGCACCGCCACGGGCATCGCGCAGGGGCTCGCGTTCGGAACCCAACTGCCGGTGGTGCCGGTCGGCACGCTGCTCGCATGCGCGGAAAGCGCGCGGCTCAATGCGCCGGCGGGTGCCGAACCCGATCGCGTGCTCGCCGCGCTCGACGCCCGGATGGATGAGGTCTACTGGGCCGACTATGCGTGGGATCCGGTACAGCGCGAGTGGCGCACGATACAGCCGGCCTCGCTCGATGCGCCGTCCGACGTGCTGATCCCCGATGCGCCGTTCACGCTCGCGGGCAACGCGGCAGGCGCGTTCGGCGAGCGGTTGCCGGCCGCTGCCCGGGCGCAGGCAATCGACGCGCAGGCACTGCCGCACGCGCTGTCGATCGCGCATGTCGCGCTGCGTGCCTATCGTGCCGGACGCATGGTGCAGGCCGACCAGGCCGCGCCCGAGTATGTGCGCAACAAGGTCGCGCAGACCACCGCCGAGCGGCTCGCGGCGCGGGCGGGCGGAGGCGGCCGATGAGCGGGGTGCTGCTCGCCGACCGCTATCTGTCGCCGATGACCGATGCCGATCTCGACGAGGTCGTGGCGATCGAGCGTGTCGCTTACGAGTTTCCCTGGACCCGCGGCAATTTCGAGGATTCGCTGCGCAACGGCTACTTCGGCGTCTGCATGCGGCACGTGACGGGCACGCTGGTCGGCTACTGCGTGCTGATGCCCGTGGTCGACGAGATGCATCTGCTGAATTTATGCGTCGCGCCGGCCGCCCAGCGGGCGGGCGCAGGCCTCGCGCTGCTGCGCGAAGCGGTTCGCATCGCGCGCGCGGAGCGCCTCGACGGCGTGCTGCTGGAAGTGCGCCCGTCGAATCCGCGTGCCGTGCAACTGTATGAACGATTCGGTTTCGTGGCGATCGGGCGGCGCAAGAACTATTACCCGGCGAAGCATCACAGCCGGGAGGACGCGATCGTGATGCGTCTCACACTGACGAAGGAGGGACGCGCGCATGGCGTGGGTTGAAGCGGCGCTGGAAGAACTGGGGCTCGCGCCTGTCTGGGTGCGGCGTGACCGGGCGGCAACTGCGCCGGCCGGCGAGGATGCGACGGCGTCCGAGTCTGCTGCCGTCGCGCGCGATGCCGGGCAGGCGGGCGGGCGGACAAGCGGCGCCGGTGCGGCGCTCGACGTGGCCGAGCCGGTCGTGCGGGCGGGTGACGAAAAGTCGGCCGGCGTCGAGGAGCGGATGCGTGCGCCGACGACCGGACAGCGTGGAACGCCGGAACGGGCGCCCGCGGGGGGCTTGCGCCGCACCGATCCGGCCGGGGCCGCCCAAGCCCCGGCTGCCGCCGAACCGATCCGCCCGCCGGTTGCGCCGGCCTCCGGAGCCGGATCCGACGAACCGGACGACATGGCCTGGTTCGACCTCGAGCCGGTATTCGAGCCGGCGTTGCCGGGCGAGCCTGCGTCCGCCGCCGAACCGGCCGCATCGCCGGTCGTGGCGCTCGGGTGGGATGAACTGAGCGCGCGCGTGGCCGAGTGCCAGCGCTGCCGGCTGTGTGAAAAGCGAACCAATACCGTGTTCGGCGTGGGAGACCGCGAAGCCGACTGGATGCTGATCGGCGAAGCGCCAGGCGAAAACGAGGACAAGCAGGGCGAGCCGTTCGTCGGGCAGGCCGGCAAGCTGCTCGACAACATGTTGAACGCGCTGTCGCTCAAGCGCGGCGAGAATGTCTACATCGCGAACGTCATCAAGTGCCGCCCGCCCGGCAATCGCAATCCGGAACCGGACGAGGTTGCGCGCTGCGAGCCCTATCTGCAGCGCCAGGTCGCGCTGGTGAAGCCGAAGCTGATCGTCGCGCTGGGCCGATTCGCCGCGCAGACGCTGCTCAAGAGCGAATCCAGCATCGCATCGCTGCGCGGCCGGGTGCACCAGTACGAAGGCGTGCCCGTGATCGTCACCTATCACCCCGCGTATCTGCTGCGCAGCCTCCAGGACAAGTCGAAGGCGTGGGCCGATCTGTGCCTGGCCAACGATACGTACCAGCGCGCGCCGGACGCCGAATCGGCCCGGCCGTGAGCGACGCGGCGGCATCCGAAGTCTGGCGCACGCTGTGCGACCCGGCGGTGCGCGATCTTGGCTGGCTGCTGTCGAGCGCGGATCTGCTGGCCGGCTCGCCTGGCGCACCGCTTGCACGGCCGTGGGCGGCGTCGGCCGAAGCCGCCGAGTGGCTCGCCGAGCTCGACCGGCGGCCCGAGCCGCTGCGGCGGATGCTGGCGCATGCGAACCCGACTCGGTTGGGCCGCTATGCGGAATACCTGTTGCGTTATTTTGCGACGCACGCACCGGCGCTGCGGCTCGTTGCCGCCAATCTGCCGCTGCGCAGCCAGGGTCGCACGCTCGGCGAATGCGACTTCCTGATCGAGACCGAACAAGGCGAGCGCCTGCATTGGGAACTGGCGGTCAAGTGCTATCTCTGCGCAGCGACCTCGGGGGCGGCGGTACTGGGCGACTTCGTCGGTCCGACTCTCGTCGATCGGTTCGACCTGAAACGAATCAGGCTGGTCGAGCATCAATTGCGACTGACTGAGCGGGAGGCGTTCGCTTCGTTGGGTCATCCCGGTCCGTGGGTCGCGCAGATGTTCGTGAAGGGCTGGCTGTTCTACGTCACCGGAGACGGCGTGGCGATCGACGATCCTCCCGAGCTGAATGCCACGCATCCGCGCGGTTTCTGGGTGACGCATACGGCGTGGCCGGCGATGGCGGATGCGCAGGCGGCGGGAACCCGCTGGATCGTGCTGCCGCGTCTGGCGTGGCTCGCGCCGCGCCGGGTGGCGGAGGAGGCCGCGGCGTCGGGGCCGTTCGCTCCGCTGTCGGCGGGGGAGCTGGCCGAGCGCGTGAAGGGGCACCCGGGGCCGTCGCTCGTGGCCGCGCTGACTCGCCAGGCCGACGGCGCTTGGCTCGAGACGTCGCGCGGCTTTATCGTGCCCGATCTCTGGCCGGAGCGGGCACGCGCATTCGCCGCGCCCTAGCCGCGCGCGGTTACGATAGCGCTACCACCACCGATGGAAATGATGGACCGGGCCGACGCCGTGCCCGACGTCGAGCCGCGCGCTCGCGGCGATCGCGTCGCTCAGGTAGCGCTTCGCGTCGGCGACCGCGCTGGCCAGGTCGGGACGCTGCGGCAGCAGCGCGGCGATCGCCGACGACAGCGTGCAGCCCGTACCGTGCGTATTGGGGACCGGCAGCCGGGCGCCGTCGATGCGCTGTGCGCCGTCCGCCTGCACCAGCCAGTCGGGACTGTGCAGCGACGGCGGCAGGTGACCGCCTTTCATCAACACCGCCCGCGCGCCGCGTGCGACGAGCGCTTCGCCCTGATGGACCATGTCCGTTTCGGTTGCCGCTGGCGCGACACCCAGCAGCACGGCCGCCTCGGGCAGATTCGGCGTGACGAGATCCGCGCGCGGCAGCAGCAGGTCGCGCACGGCGTCGACCGCGTCGGGGGCGAGCAACGCGTGATTGCTTTTCGAGATCATCACCGTGTCGAGCACGATGTGGCGGGGCGCGTAGCGGTCGAGTGCGTCGGCCACCGCGCGCACGATCCCGGCATTCGCAAGCATGCCGATCTTCACCGCGTCGATTCGGATGTCGCCGAACACCGCGTCGAGCTGCGCGGTCACGAAGCTGGCGTCGGGCGCATGAATCGCGGTGACGCCGCGGGTGTTCTGCGCGGTGAGCGCGGTGATCACGCTGGCACCGTATGCGCCCAGCGCGGAGAACGTTTTCAGATCGGCCTGGATGCCGGCGCCGCCGCCGGAATCGGAGCCGGCGATCGTGAGCACATTGGGAATCGGTTGGGTCATCGCGAAAGCGCGCCGGTTCGCGTGGAGCCGGCGCGGTAGGAACGAACGGGCAGCGGCCAGTGTAGCGGACGCCGCCGCGGGATCAGTGTTTCGATTCGCCGATCAGCGCGACCGAATCGAACTGACGCTGGTTGGCGAGGTGGCGGCGCATCACGAGCCACATCGTCAGACAGACGAAGGTGCCGAACAGCACGATCACGAAGCCGACCGGCACGTCGAGCCAGACGAGCACCGCGTACAGGCACAGCATCACGAGCACCGACAGGTTCTCGTTGAAGTTCTGCACCGCGATCGAGTGGCCGGCCGACAGCAGCACGTGCCCGCGATGCTGCAGCAGCGCGTTCATCGGTACCACGAAGAAGCCGGACAGCGCGCCGACCACCATCAGGAACAGGTAGGCGACGATCAGGTAGACCGGCATGCGCATGTGGCCGCCGAGGTGCAGTGCCCAATGCGGGGGAAACAGGTCGCGCGTATAGAACGCCATCAGCATCACCGCGATACCCATCATGATGCCCACCGGCAATACGCTCAGCGATTTCTTGAGCGGAATGCGGCTGGCGGCCACCATGGCGCCGGCGGCTACGCCGATTGCGACCACCGCCTGCAGGATCGCGCCTTCGGACAGCGACATCCCGAGCGACACTTCCGCCCATTTGAGCACGATGAACTGCAGCGTGGCGCCCGCACCCCAGAACAGCGTCGTGACGGCGAGGGAGATCTGGCCGAGCTTGTCGCGCCACAGCGTCATGAAGCAGTCGGCGAAGTCGGTGATGAGCTTGATCGGGCCGTGTTCCTGTCGCGGATAGCGGGCGCCCGTGTCGGGAATGCGCAGGTTGAACAGCGCGGCGATGACGTAGATGCCCATGATGACGAGCATCGCCGCTTCGGCCGGCGTGTTGATCGACGGCGGGGTATGCGCGATCACGTGAGCGGCGATGTGCGGACTGATCAGCGCGCCGCCCAGCACCGTGCCGAGAATGATCGACCCGACCGTGGTGCCTTCGATCCAGCCGTTCGCGGCGACGAGGCGATCAGGCGGCAGCAGTTCGGTGAGAATGCCGTATTTCGCGGGGGAGTAGGCCGCCGCGCCGAAGCCGACGATGCCGTAGGCGATCAGCGGATGGGCGCCGAACAGCATTACGAGGCAGCCGACCACCTTGATCGAGTTGGTGATGAACATCACGCGTCCCTTCGGACGCGAGTCGGCGAACGCGCCGACGAAGGCAGCCAGCACCACGTAAGACAGGACGAAGAACAGCTTGAGCAGCGGTATCATCCAGTTCGGTGCATGGAGATCTTTCAGCAGGGCAATTGCGGCGATGAGAAGCGCACTGTCGGCCAGCGACGAAAAAAACTGCGCGGCCATGATGGAGTAAAAACCTTTTTTCATCTGAAGCGATGCTTTCCTCGCTGCGGCTCGGCCGCAGCGGCCGGGCAATCGGACTTATTCCGTTCAAAATGGGTTGTGCGCACGGCTTTATATCATGAAAATACGTCAATTCGGACTAGCAAGATCCCCCGATCGTTCCTTGAATTGTCGGGCGCCACGCCCATAAGGCGCGGTAAGCTGATGATTCGCAAGCGTCTTTACGAAAATTTCCTATGCCGCGCCCGATTTCCGCCACGATTCACACCGCCGCCCTCGCGAACAATCTTTCCGTCGCCCGCCGCTACGCCGCCCGCTCGAAGGTGTGGGCGGTCGTCAAGGCCAACGCCTACGGGCACGGACTGGCCCGCGCCTTCCCCGGGCTGCGCGGCACCGACGGCTTCGGCCTGCTCGACCTCGACGAGGCGGTGAAGCTTCGCGAACTGGGGTGGGCCGGCCCGATCCTGCTGCTCGAGGGCTTCTTCCGCTCGACCGACATCGACGTGATCGACCGCTATAGCCTCACGACCACGGTCCACAACGACGAGCAGATGCGCATGCTCGAGACCGCGCGCCTGTCGAAGCCGGTCAACGTTCAGCTCAAGATGAACAGCGGAATGAACCGTCTCGGCTACACCCCGGAGAAATTCCGGGCGGCCTGGGAGCGCGCGCGCGCCTGCCCGGGGATCGGCCAGATTACGTTGATGACCCATTTTTCGGATGCCGACAGCGAACGCGGCGTCGCCGAGCAGATGGCGGCCTTCGAGCGCGGCGCGGAGGGGATTGCCGGTGCGCGCAGCTGCGCCAATTCGGCGGCGGTGCTATGGCATCCGTCCACCCACTTCGACTGGGTGCGGCCCGGCATCCTGCTGTACGGCGCTGCGCCGTCGGGACGCTCCGCCGATATCGCCGGCACCGGCCTGCAGCCGACGATGACGCTCGCCGCCGAGCTGATCGCCGTACAGACGCTGGCGAAGGGTCAGACGACGGGCTATGGATCGGTTTATGCCGCCCAAGGCCCGATGCGGATCGGCGTCGTCGCGTGCGGTTATGCCGACGGCTATTCGCGCGTCGCGCCGGAGGGCACGCCGGTGATCGTCGACGGCGTGCGCACCCGGATCGTCGGCCGCGTGTCGATGGATATGCTGACCGTCGATCTGACGCCGGTGCCGCAGGCGAACGTCGGCGCGCGGGTCGAACTGTGGGGCGCCAATCTGCCGATCGACGACGTCGCGGCCGAGTGCGGCACCATCGGCTACGAGCTGATGTGTGCGGTGGCGCAGCGCGTGCCGGTTCGGGCGGAATAAGGACGTGCGGGTGGCCAAGCAGAAGACGGTTTTCGTTTGCACGGAATGCGGCGGCCAGACGCCGAAATGGCAGGGCCAGTGCCCGGCCTGCCAGGCGTGGAACACGCTCGTCGAATCGGTTGCGGACACGCCGTCCGCGCACCGGTTCCAGTCGCTCGCGAAGCGTGCGCCGGTGCAGAAGCTGTCGGAGATCGACGCGGCCGACGTGCCGCGCTTCTCGACCGGGATCGGCGAATTCGACCGCGTGCTGGGCGGCGGGCTGGTAGCGGGCGGCGTGGTGCTGATCGGCGGCGACCCCGGCATCGGCAAGTCGACGCTGCTGCTGCAGTCGCTCGCGCAGATTTCGAGCGAACGGCGCGCGCTTTATATCAGCGGCGAGGAATCGGCCGCGCAGATCGCGCTGCGCGCGCAGCGCCTCGCGCTGCTCGATGGCGGCGCGAGCGCGGCGGATCTGAAGCTTCTCGCCGAAATCCAGCTTGAAAAAATCCAGGCGACGCTCGAAGCCGAGCGGCCGGACGTCGCGGTGGTGGACTCGATTCAGACCATCTATTCGGATGCGCTGACCTCCGCGCCCGGTTCGGTCGCGCAGGTGCGCGAATGCGCGGCGCAACTGACGCGCATCGCGAAGCAGTCGGGCACCGCGATCATCATGGTCGGCCACGTGACCAAGGAGGGCAACCTGGCCGGCCCGCGCGTGCTCGAGCACATCGTCGACACCGTGCTGTACTTCGAAGGCGACACGCATTCGGCGTTCCGGCTGGTGCGCGCATTCAAGAACCGTTTCGGCGCGGTCAACGAACTGGGCGTGTTCGCGATGACGGAGCGCGGGTTGCGCGGCGTCGCGAATCCGTCCGCGCTCTTCTTGTCGCAGCACGAACAGATCGTGCCCGGTTCGTGCGTGCTGGTCACGCAGGAGGGCTCGCGGCCGCTGCTCGTCGAGGTGCAGGCGCTCGTCGACACCGCGAACGTGCCGAATCCGCGCCGGCTCGCGGTCGGCCTCGAACAGAACCGGCTGGCGATGCTGCTGGCGGTGCTGCATCGGCACGCGGGCATCGCCTGTTTCGACCAGGATGTGTTCCTGAACGCGGTCGGCGGCGTGAAGATCACCGAGCCGGCCGCCGATCTGGCCGTGCTGCTCGCGATTCATTCGTCGATGCGTAACAAGCCGTTGCCGAAAGGGCTGATCGTGTTCGGCGAGGTCGGGCTGGCGGGCGAGATCCGTCCGTCGCCGCGCGGGCAGGAGCGTTTGCGCGAAGCGGCCAAGCTGGGCTTCACGATCGCGCTGATTCCGAAGGCGAATGCGCCCAAGCAGCCCATCGACGGCTTGCAGGTACTGGCCGTCGAGCGCATCGAACAGGCGATCGACAAGGTCCGCACGCTCGAATGAGGCCGTCGAGCCTCGCCGGGCGGCGGATTCGCGCCGATCGGGAACGTAATTCTGCGTAACGTTTTTGCCTGTCGTTGTAACCCGATTCGTATCGCTTTTCCCTATTCTTGGCCCGATTGGGTGCCGCATCGTGCGGAAAGGGAATCGCTTTGAAACGGTCTGATCAAGCTATGGCGCAACAGCACCGCTACAACGTGCGGGGCTGTCGCGTGTCGGAGCCGATCCGCCCACCCTGGGGCGGCGGTTGCCGGATCATCGAGTGGGTGGATGAGGAAGGCCGGATCGCCCGCCGCGTCGTTGCGGAAAACGTAACGGAAGCGGAGGTGGCCGCGACGATGCGGCGGCCGCCGGAAGGGCGCCGCCACCTGATGCGCGACGACGAGCAGATGCCGCGCGAGACGCTGCCGCGGCGTTGATGCCGACGGCGGCGCGCCGCCCCTCAGCCGATCTGCTCCAGTTCATCGTGCGCTTCGAGCCAGTCGGCCTCGAGCGTGTCGAGCCGGCTGCTGACTTCGCCGAGCTTGCGGATCGCATCCGTCAGCTGGGTTTTCTGCTCGGCCGCGTAGCTCGCCGGATCGGCGACGAAGGCATCCAGCGCCGCCTTTTCCGCATGAAGCATCGCCATCTCTTTCTCGATCTTCGCGATCCGCGTCTGCAGCGGCTTTTTCAGCTGTGACAGACGCTGGCGGGTTTCCGCCTCCTGCCGCTTCTGATCCTTGCGATTGACCGCCGCCGAGCTGTCGCCGTCCGCCGCCCCGTCGCTTTTCGCGGCCGCGCGCTGTTCGGCCGCATGCTGGAGCAGCCAGTCGCGGTAATCGTCGAGATCGCCGTCGAACGGCTGCAGCCGGTGCTTCGCAACCAGCATGAACTGGTCGGTGGTGGCCCGCAGCAGATGGCGGTCGTGCGACACCAGGATCAGCGTGCCGTCGAACTGCGCGAGCGCCATCGTCAGTGCGTGGCGGGTTTCGAGATCCAGGTGGTTGGTCGGTTCGTCGAGCAGCAGTAGATTCGGTTTCTGCCAGATGATCAGCGCCAGTGCGAGCCGCGCCTTCTCGCCGCCGGAGAAAGGCGCGATCGGCGCGGATGCCATGTCGCCCGAGAAATTGAAGCTGCCGAGGAAGTCGCGTAATTCCTGCTCGCGGGTGTCCGGCGCGAGCCGGGCGAGGTGCATCAGCGGCGAATCGTCGGGGCGCAGCGTTTCCAGCTGGTGCTGCGCGAAATAGCCGATCGTCAGCCCCCGCCCTTCGCGCACGTGGCCGCTCAGCGGCGCGAGCGTGCCCGCCAGGGTCTTGATGAGGGTCGATTTGCCCTGGCCGTTGGCGCCGAGCAGGCCGATACGCTGGCCGTTCTGGATCGACAGCGCGACGCGTTCGACGATCGGGATCTCGCCGCCGTCGTCGCCGTGATAGCCGCAGCGCACATCCTCCATCACCATCATCGGATTCGGCGCCGCGTTCGGCGTGCGGAATTCGAAGGTGAACGGCGACGCGATGTGCGCGGGCGCGATCAGCTCCATCTTTTCCAGCGCCTTGACCCGGCTTTGCGCCTGCTTGGCCTTGCTCGCCTTCGCCTTGAAGCGGTTGACGAAGCTCTGCAGGTGCTCGATGGTCTTCTGCTGTTTTTCGTAGGCGTTTTGCTGCAGCATCAACTGCTGGGTGCGCAGCACCTCGAATTGCGAGTAATTGCCGCCGTAGCGTTTCACCTGGCGATTCTCGAGGTGCAGCGTGACGTTGCAGATCGAATCGAGGAATTCGCGGTCGTGCGAGATGACGACCAGCGTGCCGGGATAGCGGTGCAGCCAGTCCTCGAGCCAGACGATCGCGTCGAGATCCAGGTGATTGGTCGGCTCGTCGAGCAGCAGCAGGTCCGAGCGGCACATCAGCGCTTGCGCGAGATTCAGCCGCATCCGCCAGCCGCCCGAGAAGCTCGCGACCGGTTCGCGGGTTTGCGCGAGCGTGAAGCCGAGCCCGAGCAGCAGCGCTTCGGCGCGGGCCGGAGCGGTGTAGCCGTCGGCGTCGGCGAAGGCCGCATGCGCTTCACCTTCCGCCGCGCCGTCGTGCGCGGCCGATGCCTGCGCGATGCGCGCCTCGATCGCGCGCAGCGCCGCATCGCCGTCGAGCGTGTAGTCGAGCGCGGAGCGATCGACCGCGGGCGTTTCCTGCGACACATGGGCGATCCGCCACGACGGCGGCATCGAAAAATCGCCGCCGTCCGCATGCAGTTCGCCGCGCAGCACGGCGAAGAGCGTCGTTTTGCCCGCGCCGTTGGCGCCGATCAGGCCGGCCTTCTCGCCGGGGTTGAGGGCGAACGTGGTGGCGTCGAAAAGCGGCTTGGTGCCGCGGGCGAGGCTGAACTGATTGAAACGGATCACGACGGAAGAGGCTCGGGAAAACCGCTATTCTAGACTGCGTGACGCGCGCGGGGGACCGTCCGTTCGGCCGACTGTCCGGCCGGACCGGATTCGCCTAGACTGCGCGGGTAATCGGACCACCGGACAAGGAGATCACGGCGATGTCGAAACTCTATTCATTCAGCGCCGAGGCGCTCGCGGGCGGCGAGGTGTCGCTCGACCAGTATCGCGACCAGGTGCTGCTGATCGTCAACACGGCGAGCGAATGCGGGTTCACGCCGCAGTACGCGGGGCTGCAGCAGCTGTACGAGCGCTTCGGCGAACGCGGTTTCGTCGTGCTCGGGTTCCCGTGCAACCAGTTCGGCAAGCAGGAGCCGGGCGACGCCGCGCAGATCGGCGGATTCTGCGAGAAGAATTTCGGCGTGACGTTCCCGCTGTTCGCGAAGATCGACGTGAAAGGCGATCACGCACATCCGCTTTACCGCTACCTGACCGACGAAGCGCCCGGCTTGCTCGGGCTGAAGGCGATCAAGTGGAATTTCACGAAGTTCCTGGTGAACCGCCAGGGCGAGATCGTGCAGCGCTATGCGCCGACCACCAAACCCGAGGAGATCGCCGAGGATATCGACAAGCTGCTGTGACGGCGCGCCGCGCGGCCCGGGAGGGCGTTCCGGCTTAGAGGATCGGTGCGAACAGCCGCGCGACGTGCATCGCGACGCGGCGCCAGGCGGGCGAGCGCCGGTATTCGCTCTGGTCGACCTCGAATGCGTTGCCGAAGTCGAGGGTGAGCATCGACTCGACTTCGGCGGCGAAGCCGGCATCCACCGTCAGCACCATGATCTCGAAGTTGAGCCGGAACGAGCGGTTGTCGAGATTCGCGCTGCCGACCGCTGCCGCCGCGCGGTCGACCAGCACGACCTTCTGGTGCAGGAAACCCGGACGATAGCGGAAGATCCGCACGCCGGCGGCAACCAGATCCCGCGCGTACAGTTTCGACGCCTCGAACACCACGTAGTGATCGCGGCGGCTCGGAATCAGGATCCGCACATCGACCCCGCGCATCACCGCAAGCTTCAGTGCGGCGATCACGGCTTCGTCGGGTACCAGGTAGGGGGTCGTGATCCATACCCGCTCGCGCGCCGCGTTGATGGCGGTGACGAAGAACAGCGAACCGGTCTCTTGTGGGTCGGCGGGGCCCATCGGCACGACGAGGCAATGCATGCCGGTGCCTGGTAAGGGCTCGGACGGCGGCGCCTGAGGCGGCAGCGACTGGGTGGCCCAGTGCCAGTCCTCGGCGAATACGTACTGGATGCTCGCGACGGCCGGGCCGCGCACTTCGATATGCGTGTCGCGCCAAGGGGACAGCCGCGGATTGGCGCCGAGGTATTCGACGCCGACGTTATGTCCGCCGACGAACGCGCATTCGCCGTCGACCACCACGATCTTGCGATGGTTGCGGAAATTCAGCTGGAACCGGTTGACGAACTGCTTGTTGGTGGCGAACGGATGCACCTCGACACCGCCGGCTCGCAATGTGTTCACATAGCGGTGCGGCAGGTCGAAGCTGCCGATGCTGTCGTATAGCAGGTAGCAGCGCACGCCGTTCGCGGCCCGCGCGAGCAGGGCGTCCCGCAGCATGTCGCCGAGCGCGTCGTCGCGCACGATGAAGAACTGCACGATCACGTAGCTGCGCGCGTTTTCGATCGCGGCGAGGATCGCCGAGAACGTCGCGTCACCGTTGACGAGCGTGCGGACCGAGTTGCCGGGCAGGAACGGCATCCCGCCGAGACGGGTCAGCGCGCGCACCGGCGAGAGTCCGAGCGCATCCTTCGGAATCCCGAGCGTCGAGCCTTCCGCATCCCAGGGCGCCGGGTGTGCGCGCGTGCGCAGCGCGGCGGTCTCGTGGCGGCGCGCGTCCACATAGCCGGAGAACTTGCTGCGGCCGAGAAAGAGATAGGGAATCAGCGTGAAATAGGGCATCGCCGCGAGCGAGACCGCCCAGGCGATCGCGCCTTGCGACGTGCGGGTATTCAGGATGGCGTGGCAGGCGGCGATCACCCCCAGGATGTGGGCGACCGCGATCAGGGTGCCGAGATGTAGCCAATCGAGTTGCATAGGCGCGCGCTGGTTTTCGGGATAGACCAGGCGGGGACGCTCGAACGGCCCCGCTTGCACACATCTTACAGAACCGCGAGGAGAAACGGGGTGGGGAGGCGCGCGACACCCTCCCGGGCGTCGCGCGAAGTCGCGGCTCAGGCGGTGGCGGGAAGGTCGGCCGCGTGGATCAGGAACACGCTGTCGTCGCCGGCGCTGGTCGGCAGCCAGATCAGATCGAGGCCGCCGAACGCGGCTTCCACGTTCGAGCGCTCGTTGCCGATCTCGACGACGAGCACGCCGTCCTCCTTCAGCCAGCGGCGCGCATCCTGGATGATGCGGCGCACGATGTCCATGCCGTCCGCGCCGCCCGCGAGCGCCATGTCGGGTTCGTGACGGTACTCTGGCGGCAGCGCATCCATCGACGCGGCGTTGACGTAGGGCGGATTGGTGAGGATCACGTCGTAGCGCTGTTCCGGATCAATCGTCTTGAACTGCGGCAGCGGCGTGTAGAGATCGCCGTGATAGAAGGCGATGCGATCCTCGAGGCCGTAGTCTCGGCGGTTGATTTCCGCGACTTCCAGCGCGCCGGCCGACAGGTCGACCGCATCGATGTCGGCGTTCGGGAACGCTCCGGCCAAGAGAATCGCGAGGCAGCCTGAGCCCGTGCACAGCTCGAGCACCGCGCCGACGTGTTCCGGGTCGGTGACATACGGTTGCAGGCCGTCGTCGAGCAACTCGCCGATGAACGAGCGCGGCACGATCACGCGTTCGTCGACGTAGAAGCGATGGCCGTGCATCCACGCTTCCTTCGTCAGGTAGGCGGCCGGGACGCGATCGGCGGCGCGGCGCTCGATGACGGCCAGCACGGCGTCGATCTCGTCGGGCCGCAGGCGCGCGTCGAAGAACGGCTCGAGCGTATCGAGCGGCAAGTGCAGCGTATGCAGCACGAGGTAGGCGGCTTCGTCGTACGCATTGTCCGAGCCGTGGCCGAACGCAAGCTGGGCCTGCGAGAAGCGCGACACGGCGTAGCGCACCAGGTCGCGGACGGTCTTGAAGGGTTGGGTCGTCATGGGCGGATCCGTTAGGCGTTTTATGCGATCAGTTGTTCGAGCACCCGGCGGTACACGTTCTTGAGCGGGTCGATGAAACGCACTTCGATATGTTCGTCGATCTTGTGGATGCTGCCGTTCGGCGGGCCGAACTCGATGACCTGCGGGCAGATGCGCGCGATGAAGCGGCCGTCGGACGTGCCGCCCGTCGTCGACAGTTCGGTCGTGAGGCCCGTTTCCGCGCGGATCGCGGCTTCGAGCGCATTCGACAGATCGCCGCGCGGCGTGAGGAACGGCAGGCCGCTGACCGACCAGCGCAGGTCGTAGTCGAGCTGGTGCTTGTCGAGGATCGCATGCACGCGGCGCTGCAGGCCCTCGACCGTGCTCGCGGTCGAAAAGCGGAAGTTGAACAGCAGCTCGGCGTGACCCGGGATCACGTTGGTGGCGCCCGTGCCGGCGTGCAGATTCGATACCTGCCAGGTGGTCGGCGGAAAATATTCGTTGCCTTCGTCCCAGTGCTCGGCGGCCAGTTCGGCGAGCGCGGGCGCAAGCAGATGGATCGGGTTCTTCGCGAGGTGCGGATAGGCGATGTGGCCTTGCACGCCCTTGACGACGAGGTCGCCCGACATGGAGCCGCGGCGGCCGTTCTTCACGACGTCGCCGAGCGCGGCGGTCGACGTCGGTTCGCCGACGATGCAGTAGTCGAGCCGCTCGCCGCGCGCTTGCAGCGTTTCGACCACCTTGACGGTGCCGTCGGTGGCGGGGCCTTCCTCGTCGCTCGTGATCAGGAAGGCGATCGAGCCGCGATGCGCCGGATGGGCGGCGACGAATTCCTCCGACGCGACGACGAAGCCCGCGAGCGAGGTTTTCATGTCGGCGGCGCCGCGGCCGAACAGCTTGCCGTCGCGATGCGCGGGCACGAACGGCGGCGACGACCATTGCTCGAGCGGGCCGGTGGGGACGACGTCGGTGTGGCCCGCGAACGCGAGCAGCTTGCCGTCGCGGCCATCGGTGCCGCGCTTGACCGCCCACAGGTTGGTCACGCCGTGCGACGCGATGGTTTCGCATTCGAAGCCGAGCACGGCGAGCCGGTCGGTCAGGATCTGCTGGCAATGCTGATCGTCCGGCGTGACGGACGCGCGGGCGATCAGCTGTTCGGTAAGGGCTAGGGTGGCGGACATGGTTCGGACCACTTTCGATAAAAAATGCCGGCGCGGCGGCCGGCAGGGTGTTGCGTTCGCCGGCCCGGGGCGCGGGCCGCGCGGCTCAAACTTCAAGCGGCGAACAGCTCGGCGTACTGGTCGGCGGCGAAACCGAGCGCTTTCACGCGCCCGTTGACGACAAGCACCGGCCGCTTGATCACGGACGGCTTGTGGATCATCAGCGCGATCGCGCCCGCCGGCGTTTCGGCGGCTGCCTTCATGTCGTCGGACAGGCCGCGCCAGGTCGTGCCGCGCCGGTTCAGGAGCGCGTCGAGCGACACGTCCTTCAGCCAGTCCTGCACGAGCGGCGCGGTGACGCCGGCTTTCTTGAAGTCGTGGAATTCGAACTCGACGCCGTGCTCGTCGAGCCAGACGCGGGCCTTCTTCACGGTGTCGCAGTTCGGGATGCCGTAGACGACGATGGTGCGCGGACGGGCCATCAGTCGCCTCGCAGCAGCTCGTTCAGGCCGACCTTCGCGCGGGTCTTCGCGTCCACCTTCTTGACGATCACCGCGCAATACAGGCTGTGCGAGCCGTCCTTCGACGGCAGGTTGCCCGCGACCACCACCGAGCCTGCCGGGATGCGGCCGTAGCTGACTTCGCCGGTCTCGCGGTCGTAGATCTTGGTGCTCTGGCCGAGGTACACGCCCATCGAGATCACCGAGTTTTCCTCGACGATCACGCCTTCGACCACTTCCGAGCGCGCGCCGATGAAGCAGTTGTCTTCGATGATGACGGGGTTCGCCTGGAGCGGCTCCAGCACGCCGCCGATACCGACGCCGCCCGACAGATGGACGTTCTTGCCGATCTGCGCGCACGAACCGACGGTGGCCCAGGTGTCGACCATCGTGCCTTCGTCGACGTACGCGCCGATGTTCGTGTACGACGGCATCAGCACGACGTTCTTCGCGATGAACGAGCCGCGGCGCGCGATTGCGGGCGGCACCACGCGGAAGCCGCCGGCGGCGAAATCCTCGGCCGTGTAATTCGCGAACTTCGACGGCACCTTGTCGTAGAACTGCGAATAGCCGCCCGCCGGCATCGGCGCGTTGTCTTCCAGACGGAACGACAGCAGCACGGCTTTCTTCAGCCATTGATGAACGATCCAGTCGCCGCCTTGCTTTTCGGCGACGCGCAGCTGACCCTTGTCGAGCTGCTCGAGCGCGTGCGCGACGGCGTCGCGCACTTCGGCGGGCGCGGCCTTGGGCGACAGCTCCGCGCGGTTTTCCCAGGCGTTATCGATGATTTGCTGAAGTTGTTGCGACATGTTGGTGGCTTGCTGGACGTGGATGATGAATGGACCGGAGCGTCAGGCGGCGAGGCCGCGGCAGAACTCGACGATGCGTTGCGCGCCTTCGACGCACTCGGCGGTACCGGCGACGAGCGCGATCCGGATGAAATCGCGGCCCGGGTTCGCGCCGTGCGCGTCGCGGGCGAGGTATGAGCCCGGCAGGACGGTGACATTATAGTCGGCGTACAGGCGCCGCGCGAACTCGGTGTCCGACAGGCCCGTGCGCGACACGTTCGCCCACAGGTAGAACGCGGCGTCCGGCAGCCGGACGTCGACGACCTCGGCGAGCAGCGGCGTCACGGTGGTGAATTTCTGCAGGTAGAGCGCGCGATTGTCGCGCACGTGGGCCTCGTCCGCCCACGCGGCGATGCTTGCCTGCTGGTAGACGGGCGACAGCGCCGCGCCGTGGTAGGTGCGGTACAGCAGGAACCGCTTGAGCAGCGCGGCGTCGCCCGCGACGAAGCCGGAACGCATGCCGGGCACGTTCGAGCGCTTCGACAGGCTGGACAGCATCACGAGCCGCTCGAAGCCGCGGCCGAGCCGGTGTGCGGCTTCGAGCCCGCCGAGCGGCGGCGCCGCTTCGTCGAAATAGATCTCCGAATAGCATTCGTCGGACGCGATCACGAAACCGTGCCGGTCGGACAGCGTGAACAGCTCGCGCCAGTCGTCGAGCGTCAACACGGCCCCCGTCGGATTGCCGGGCGAGCAGACGTAGAGCAACTGGGTGCGCGCCCAGACATCCTCGGGGACGGCCGAATAATCGGGCGCATAGTTGCGGGCGGGATCGCTGTTGACGAAGTACGGTTCGGCGCCCGCGAGCAGCGCCGCGCCTTCATAGATTTGATAGAAAGGATTCGGACAGAGTACGATCGCCTTCTTGCCGTCGGCGCGCGTCGCCGGGTCGACCACCGTTTGCGCGAGCGAGAACAGCGCCTCGCGCGAGCCCGATGCGGGCAGCACCTGCGTCGCGGCATCGACGGCGGGCAGCCCGTAGCGGCGCTCGAGCCAGCGCGCAATCGACGCGCGCAGCGCATCGGTGCCGGCCGTGGCCGGATACGACGCGAGGCCGTCGAGGGCGGCCGCCGCGGCGTCGCGGATCAGCGCGGGCGTCGGGTGCTTGGGTTCGCCGATGCCGAAGCTGATCGCGCGCAGGCCGGCGGGCGGCGTCGCATCCTTGAAAAGCGCGCGGAGCTTTTCGAACGGGTAGGGCTGAAGCGTGTCGAGACGTGGATTCACGGGCTGGGCGGCGCACGGGGCCGATCGGTGGCCCGCGCGAGCGGGCCGGTTTGGGCGAAAAACAGCGGAGCCGGGCTAAACCGGCACGGCGCGCGGCGAGTGGCGGCGCGGCGGGGCGCGGCTCGGATGGAGCCGCGGTGGTTGGAGATTATAGCGTGACGGCCAGCCGTCACGGCAGGCCGGAAGACGGTGTGCTTCACATCAGCAAGGGATATCGGTTCACATGAGTCACGAGGGACGCGCCGGGCTGCCGACGCTTGCAATTCTGATTGGCGCTTCGGTATGGGGCCTGATCTGGTATCCGCTGCGGATCCTGGCCTCACTCGGCGTGACGGGGACGGCCGCCAGCGCGCTCACGAGCTTCGTCGCCTGCGCGTTCGTGCTGCTGCTGCGCCGCCGGTCGGTCGCGACGGTCCGCTGGCACTGGCTGCTGCCCGCGCTGGGCGTGGCGGCGGGCATCACCAATCTGGGCTTCGTCTGGGGCACGATCCACGGCGAAGTACTACGCGTGATGCTGCTCTTCTATCTGACGCCGGCATGGACGGCGATCTACGCGCACTTCATGCTCGGCGAACGGATGAGCTGGGCGGGGGCGGGCCTTGCGCTGCTGTCGATCAGCGGCGCGGTGCTGATGCTCTGGTCGCCGCGGCTCGGCATCCCGCTGCCGGCCAACCCGGCCGAATGGGCGGGCCTCGTTGCCGGCATGAGTTTCGCGATGAGCAATGTGCTGGTCGTGAAAATGAGCCGGGAACTGCCTGAGATGAAGGCGGAAATGCGCACGGCGACGCTCTTCGGCGGCGCGGCCGTGCTCGGCGCGGCCGCCGCGCTGGTCGAAGGGCTGCCGCCCGTGCCCGCCGGCGCGCACCTGGGCGTCGCCGCGCTGCTGGTCGCGGGCATCGGGATCACGGTCGCGTCGAACAATCTGCTGGTCCAGTACGGGCTTGCGCGGGTGGCCGCGAACCGGGCGTCGATCATCATGCTGTTCGAAATCATCATCACGGCGCTGTCGGCGTGGCTTTTTGCCAACGAATTGCCCGGCGCGCGCGAATGGGCGGGGGGCGCGTGCATCGTGCTCGCCACCTTGCTGTCGAGCCGCGTCCACCGGGCCCCGGCAACTCACCGCAATCCCGCCGACCCTCGGGACGGCGCACGCGCGATGGTATGATTGCCGCAGTACGCGGGGCCGCATGCTTGACAGCACGGCCCCGTTTTTCGAATCTTGGGGCGTGCGCCGCGCGCGTCGGCCGGCAGGCCGGTTAGCGCGTTGCGTCACCTGTTCCCGTCCGTTTCACTTTATTCAATACCGATACCGCCGTGCGTCTGAGCTCGATCAAACTCGCTGGCTTCAAATCTTTCGTCGATCCCACGCATTTTCAGGTTCCGGGCCAGCTCGTCGGCGTGGTCGGCCCGAACGGGTGCGGCAAGTCCAACATCATCGATGCCGTGCGCTGGGTGCTCGGCGAATCGCGCGCCTCCGAGCTGCGCGGCGAATCGATGCAGGACGTGATCTTCAACGGTTCGACCGCTCGCAAGCCCGGTAGCCGGGCCAGCGTCGAACTGATCTTCGACAACTCCGACGGACGCGCGGCGGGCCAATGGGGCCAGTACGGCGAAATCGCCGTGAAGCGCGTGCTGACGCGAGACGGCACGTCGAGCTACTACATCAACAACCTGCCGGCGCGCCGCCGTGACATCCAGGACATCTTCCTCGGCACGGGGCTCGGGCCGCGCGCGTACGCGATCATCGGCCAGGGCATGATCGCGCGGATCATCGAGGCGAAACCGGAAGAGCTGCGGGTGTTCCTGGAGGAAGCCGCGGGTGTGTCGAAGTACAAGGAGCGCCGCCGCGAGACGGAAAACCGTCTGCACGACACGCGCGAGAACCTGACGCGGGTCGAGGACATCGTCCGCGAGCTCGGCGCGAACCTCGAGAAGCTCGAGGCGCAGGCGGTGGTCGCGACGAAGTACAAGGAACTGGTCGGCGACGGCGAGGAAAAGCAGCGCCTGTTGTGGCTGTTGCGCAAGAACGAAGCCGGCGGCGAGCAGGAGCGGCAGCAGCGAGCGATCGAGCAGGCGCAGATCGACCTCGAGGCCCAGACGGCCAGACTGCGCGAGGTCGAGGCCCAACTCGAGACGCTGCGGGTCGCGCACTATGCGGCGAGCGATTCGATGCAGGGTGCGCAGGGTTCGCTGTATGAGGCGAATGCCGAGGTGAGCCGCCTCGAGGCCGAGATCAAATTCATCGTCGAGTCGCGCAATCGCGTGCAGGCGCAGATCGCGGCGCTGACCGCGCAGCGCGAGCAGTGGCAGGCCCAGGCGGAAAAGGCCCAGGGCGACCTGGAAGAGGCCGAGGAAGCGCGCGCGGTGGCCGACGAGAAGGCGGCGCTGGCGGAAGACGACGCGGCGGCGAAGCATGATGCGCTTCCCGCGTTCGAGACGCGCTGGCGCGACGCGCAGACGCAACTGAACGACGAACGCGGCCGGATCGCGCAAACCGAGCAGGCGCTGAAGCTGGAAGCCGCGCATCAGCGCAACGCCGACCAGCAGTTGCAGCAATTGCAGCAGCGTCACGAGCGGCTCAAGACCGAAGCGGGCGGACTCGACGCGCCGGACGAGGCGCAGCTCGAGGAGCAGCGGATGCAGCTTGCCGAGCACGAGGAAATACTCGCCGATGCGCAGGGGCGTCTCGCGGATGCGCAGGAAACCCTGCCGCGTCTCGACGCCGACCGCCGCGCCGCGCACGAGCGCGTACAAGCTGAAAGCGCGCAGATTCACCAGCTCGAGGCGCGGCTTGCCGCGCTCCGGCAACTGCAGGAAAACGTCCAGACGGAAGGCAAGATCCAGCCGTGGCTCGACAAGCACGAACTGGGCGCGCTGCCGCGTCTGTGGAAGAAACTGCACGTCGAGGCCGGTTGGGAAGCCGCGCTCGAGGCCGTGCTGCGCGAGCGCCTGGCGGCGCTCGAGGTGTCGAATCTCGAGTGGGTCAAGGCGTTCGCGACCGACGCGCCGCCCGCGAAGCTCGCGTTCTACGCGCCGCCGCCCGCGGGCGAGCCGCTTGCCGCGCCGGCCGCGCTGCGTCCCGTGCTGTCGCTGCTGCGCATCGACGACGCGGGGCTGCGCGCGGTGCTGAACGACTGGCTCGGTTCCGTATTCATCGCCGACGATCTCGCGCAGGCGCTCGCCGCGCGCGCGCAACTCCCGGCGGGCGGTGCGTTCGTCGTGAAGGCGGGCCATCTGGTCACGCGCTCGGGCGTGCAGCTGTACGCGGCCGACTCCGAGCAGGCGGGCATGCTCGCGCGCCAGCAGGAGATCGAGAACCTGACGCGTCAGGTGCGCGCGCAGGCGCTGCTGGCCGACGAGGCGAAGGCGGCCGCGATCCGTGCGGAAGCGGCGCATACGCAGGCGTCGCAGGCGCTGACCGACGTGCGCGCGCAGGCCGAGCGCGCGACGCAGCGCGTCCACGCGCTGCAGATGGACGTGCTGAAACTCGCACAGGCGCACGAACGCTACACGCAGCGCAGTACGCAGATCCGCGAGGAGCTCGAGGAAATCGGCGCTCAGATCGAAGAGCAGCGTGCGCTGCGCGCCGAATCGGAAGCGAATTTCGAACGCCACGACGGCGAGCTGGCCGAGTTGCAGGCGCGCTTCGAGGATAACCAGCTGGCGTTCGAGGCGCTCGACGAAACGCTGAGCGCGGCGCGTCAGCAGGCGCGCGATCTCGAGCGCGCGGCGAACGACGCGCGCTTCGCGGCGCGCAATTCGGCGAACCGGATCGAGGAACTGAAACGCAGCATCCAGATCGCGCACGATCAGAGCGAGCGGGTGGCCGTGTCGCTCGAGGATGCCCGCGCGGAACTCGAAACCATCAACGAGCAGACCGCGCACACCGGCCTCCAGGCAGCGCTCGAGGTGCGCGCCGCGAAAGAGGCGCTGCTCGCCGCCGCACGGCTGGAGCTCGACGATCTGACGGCGAAGCTGCGCGCGTCCGACGAAACCCGCCTGGCGGCCGAACGGTCGTTGCAGCCGCTGCGCGATCGCATCACCGAGCTGCAGCTGAAGGAGCAGGCGGCGCGGCTGTCGGGCGAGCAGTTCGCCGAGCAGTTGGCCGCGGCCGAGGTCGACGAGGCGGCGCTGCAGGCGAAGCTCACGCCGGATCTCAAGCCGTCGTACCTGCAGGGCGAAGTCACGCGGATCAACAACGCGGTCGCGGCCCTCGGCCCCGTCAACATGGCGGCGCTCGACGAGCTGGCCGCCGCGAGCGAACGCAAGATCTTCCTCGACGTGCAATCGGCCGACCTCACGAACGCGATCAATACGCTCGAGGACGCGATCCACAAGATCGATCAGGAAACCCGCACGCTGCTGCAGGGCACCTTCGACGAGGTGAACCGGCATTTCAGCGACCTATTCCCGCGCTTGTTCGGCGGCGGCCAGGCGAAGCTCATCATGACGGGCGACGAGATTCTCGACGCCGGCGTGCAGGTGATGGCGCAGCCGCCGGGCAAGAAGAACGCCACCATCCACCTGCTGTCGGGCGGCGAGAAGGCGCTGACGGCGACCGCGCTGGTGTTCGCGATGTTCCAGTTGAATCCCGCGCCGTTCTGTCTGCTGGACGAGGTGGACGCGCCGCTCGACGATGCGAATACCGAGCGCTTCGCGAATCTGGTGCGCGCGATGTCGGCCAAGACGCAGTTCCTCTTCATTTCGCACAACAAGATCGCGATGGAGATGGCGCAGCAGCTGATTGGCGTGACGATGCAGGAGCAGGGCGTGTCGCGGATCGTGGCGGTCGACATGGAAACGGCCGCCGGATTTGCCCAGAATATCGTTTGACGGGTTGCGGCGAACGCGTGGCGCAGCGGCGCCCGTTCGGCCGCCGAATGAAAAAGAATCGCTGATGGAGCATGCATGGACGAGTTGACACTCGGGTTGATCGGCGCGGGCGCCGTCGTGGTCGGTGGCGTGGTGGTCTACAACGTGTGGCAGGGGGCGAAGGTGCGCCGCAAGATGCCGCGCCCGATGCCGCCCGAAGCGGCGGAGACCCTGGCGCGCCAGGAGCGTGACGAGGAGGCGCCGTTCATCGAGCCGGTGCGTCAGCCCGCGCGGCGAGACGCCGCCGCGGCACCGGCGCAGAGCGAGGATGTCGCGCGCGTGGAGCCGACCTTCGGCGGCGTCGCGCCCGCCGATACGCCGGCCGATCTCCAGGCCGAGGCGACCTCGGTGAACGGCGACGCCGGCGCGGTGCTGGCCGAGGGTGGCGCGCATGAAGACGGCGCGCACGCGCCGATCGAACCGGTGCTGCCCGCCGCGACGACGATCTCGGCGGCACCGCCCGCGATCGTCGATCGCCGCATCGACTGCATCGTGCCGATCCGTCTCACCGGCCCGCTGGCGGGCGAAAAGATCCTGCCGGCCGCGCAGCGGCTGCGCCGCGCGGGCAGCAAGCCGGTCCACATCGAAGGCAAGCCGGAAGGCGGCAGCGGCTGGGAGTTGCTGCAGAACGGCGTCCGCTACGAGGAGTTGCACGCCGCGGCCCAGCTGGCGAACCGCAGCGGCCCGCTGAACGAACTGGAGTTCTCCGAGTTCGTGACGGGCGTCCAGCAGTTCGCCGACACGATCGACGGCGCACCGGAATTTCCCGACATGCTGGAGACCGTGGCGATGGCGCGCGAGCTCGACGGCTTCGCCGCGCAATGCGACGCTCAGCTGTCGATCAACGTGATGTCGGACGGCGCGCCGTGGTCCGCCAACTACGTACAGGCGGTCGCGTCGCAGGACGGGCTGCTGCTGTCGCGCGACGGCACCCGCTTCGTCAAGCTCGACGCGCGGCAGAACCCGGTCTTCATGCTGCAGTTCGGCGATACCAACTTCCTGCGCGACGACCTGACCTACAAGGGCGGCAACATGATCACGCTGGTGCTCGACGTGCCGGTCGCCGAAGAGGACATCCTGCCGTTCCGGCTGATGTGCGACTACGCGAAGTCGCTGTCCGAGCGGATCGGCGCGCGCGTGGTTGACGATCAGCGTCGACCGCTGCCCGAATCGACCCTGCTCGCGATCGAGCAGCAGCTGATGAAGCTGTACGCGAAGCTCGAGGAAGCGGGTATTCCGGCGGGCTCGCCGGTCACGCGCCGCCTGTTCAGCCAGTAACGCCGCCGCGCATCGCCGGGTCCGGCGGGGCGCCGTGCGCCGGAGGCCGGATCGCGTCGATTCAAACGATGCTCAAGCGGGCCCGACCTGAGATAATCTTCACCTGATTGTCTTGATGAGAAAGTGTCGCCAGCATGGCCCGACCCCCCGTTGAACCGCCAGCCAGCCAGCCGCCCGAACGGGCTGCGTGGCTGCGCGCCGAACTCGAACGCGCGAATCACGCGTATTACGTGCTGGACCAGCCGGATCTCCCCGACGCGGAGTACGACCGGCTGTTCCGCGAGCTGCAGCAGCTCGAAGCGGACCACCCCGATCTGATCGTCCCGGAATCGCCCACCCAGCGGGTCGGCGGCGAGGTGGCGAACGGCTTCACGCCGGTCGTGCACGCCGCGCCGATGCTGTCGCTCAACAACGGTTTCGCCGACGAGGACATCGTCGCGTTCGACAAGCGGGTGTCCGACGCGCTCGGCAAGGCCCCGGCGGATCTGGCCGGCACGGCCATCGATCCCGTCGAATACGCATGCGAGCTGAAATTCGACGGCCTTGCGATCTCGCTGCGCTATGAGCAGGGGGTGTTCGTGCAGGCGTCGACGCGCGGCGACGGCACCACGGGCGAGGACGTCACCGAGAATATCCGCACGGTCCGTTCGATTCCGCTCCGGCTGAAGGGTGACCGGATTCCGGCCGTGCTCGACGTGCGCGGCGAGGTGCTGATGTTCAAGCGCGATTTCGCGCGCTTGAACGACCGCCAGCGCGCGGCGGAGCAGCGCGAATTCGCGAATCCGCGCAACGCGGCGGCGGGCAGCCTGCGCCAGCTCGACCCGAAGATCACCGCGCAGCGGCCGCTGTCGTTCTTCGCGTACGGGATCGGGGTGCTGGAAGGCGTCGAGATGCCGGCGACCCACAGCGGGCTGCTCGACTGGTACGAAGGGCTCGGCTTGCCGGTAAACCGCGAACGCGCGGTGGTCCACGGCGTGGCGGGCCTGCTCGCGTTTTTCCAAGCGGTCGGCGCGAAACGCGAGTCGTTGCCGTACGACATCGACGGAGTCGTCTACAAGGTGAATCCGCGCGACGAGCAGGAGCGGCTCGGCTTCGTGTCGCGCGCGCCGCGCTTCGCGCTCGCGCACAAATTTCCCGCGCAGGAAGCGTTGACGACGCTCGTCGCGATCGACGTGCAGGTGGGCCGTACCGGCGCGATCACGCCGGTTGCCCGGCTCGAGCCGGTGTTCGTGGGCGGCGCGACCGTCACGAATGCGACGCTGCACAACGAGGACGAGGTACGCCGCAAGGATATCCGGATCGGCGATACGGTGATCGTGCGCCGCGCGGGCGACGTGATTCCGGAAGTGGTGTCGGCGCTGCTGGAGCGCCGGCCTGCCGACGCGGCCGAATTCGTGATGCCGACCGAATGCCCGGTGTGCGGTTCGCGGATCGAGCGCCTGCCCGACGAGGCGATCGCGCGCTGCACGGGCGGCCTGTTCTGTCCGGCGCAGCGCAAGCAGGCGCTGTGGCATTTCGCGCAGCGCCGCGCGCTCGACATCGACGGGCTCGGCGAGAAGATCATCGATCAACTGGTCGAACTGAACCTCGTGCGTACGCCGGCCGACCTGTTCAACCTGGGTTTCGCGACGCTCGCGGAGCTGGATCGTTTTGCCGAGAAATCGGCGCAGAACCTGATCGACTCGCTCGAAAAGGCGAAGCATACGACGCTCAACCGCTTCATCTATGCGCTCGGCATCCGCCATGTCGGCGAGTCGACCGCGAAGGATCTGGCGAAGCATTTCGGGTCGTTGGATCCGATCATGGATGCGTCGATCGAAGCGTTGCTCGAGGTCAACGATGTCGGGCCGATCGTCGCGGAATCGATCCGCCAGTTCTTCGCCGAGGAGCACAATCGGACGGTCATCGAGCAGTTGCGCGCGCCGGGCAAGGTCAGCTGGCCCGAGGGACCGCCCGCGCCGCGGGCGCCGCAGGGGGTGCTGGCGGGCAAGACGGTCGTGCTGACGGGCACGTTGCCCACGCTGACCCGCGAGGCCGCGAAGGAGATGCTCGAGGCGGCCGGCGCGAAGGTGACGGGCTCCGTGTCGAAGAAAACCGATTACGTGGTGGCGGGCGCCGACGCGGGCAGCAAGCTCGTCAAGGCCGAGGCGCTCGGCATCCCCGTGCTGGACGAAGCAGGACTACATACATTACTGGAGGGCCACGCGCCATGATTCGCGAGATTCTGAAGATGGGCGATCCCCGTTTGCTGGAAGTCGCCAAGCCGGTCGAGGCATTCGATACGCCGGAGTTGCATCAGCTCGTCGCGGACATGTTCGACACGATGCACCATGCGAACGGCGCCGGGCTCGCTGCGCCGCAGATCGGCGTAGGGTTGCAGATCATCATCTTCGGTTTCGGCAGCAGCGCGCGCTATCCGGAAGCGCCGCCGGTGCCGGAGACCGTGCTGATCAATCCGACCGTCGAGTACCTGCCGCCCGAGATGGAGGAGGGCTGGGAGGGTTGTCTGTCGGTGCCGGGCATGCGCGGTGTGGTGAGCCGCTATCTGAAGGTGCGCTACAGCGGCTTCGATCACTTCGGCGACCGGATCGAGCGGGTCGCCGAGGGATTCCATGCGCGGGTCGTGCAGCATGAGTACGACCATCTGATCGGGAAGCTTTATCCGATGCGGATCACCGATTTTTCCCGCTTCGGCTTCACCGAAGTGCTGTTCCCGGGGCTCGATCCGAAGTCGGACGACTGAGTGCCGCTGCCGGCCTGGACATGAAAACGCCCGCATTCGCGGGCGTTTTTACAGGATGGCGCGGCGGGGCGCTCAGAACGACTCGTCCGCCGACAGGTAGCGCCACTGGCCTTGCGGCAACGCACCCAGCATGACGTGCCCCATGCGGACGCGCTTCAGGCCGATGACCTCGAGACCGACCAGTTCGCACATCCGGCGGATCTGGCGCTTCTTGCCTTCGCGCAGCACGAAACGCAGCTGCTCGCCGTTTTGCCAGCTCACCATCGCGGGCTTGAGCGGCGCGCCGTCGAGTTCGAGACCGTGGCGCAACTGTGCCAGCGCTTCGGCCGGGAAGTGCTGGTCGATCTCGGTAAGGCGTTCGCCGAAGCGCACCCGCACCAGGTACTCCTTGTCGATGTCCGACTGTTCGCCGATCAGTTGCTTCGCGACCCGGCCGTTTTGCGTGAGCACGAGCAGGCCGGTCGAATCGATGTCGAGACGGCCGGCGGGCGCGAGTGCGCGCAGGTGATGCGGCGAGAAGCGCTGGGCGGAACGGTCGCCGCTCCAGTGGTTGTCGCGCGTGATCAGCGTCGCCGCCGGCTGGTAGCCGTCTTCGGCCTGGCCGGATACGTAGCCTACCGGCTTGTGCAGCAGGATCGTCACCTGCGCGGCCTGCTCGGCACGCGCGTTGGCATCGATCTCGATATGCTGGTCGGGGCGTACTTTGGTGCCGAGCGTGTCGATGCGCTCGCCGTCGACCAGCACCCAGCCTTTTTCGATCCATTCGTCCGCTTCGCGGCGGGAGCACAGGCCCAATTCGGACATCCGCTTCGACAGGCGCAGCAGCCCGGTTTCGTCGCCGTGATCGACATCGGGCGCGCGGCGCTTGACGGGTTGCGCGGTCTTGAAGCCCGCGTTCGCCGATGGGCGCTTGTCGGACGCGCCGGCGCCCCGTGCGGGGCGCTCGCCGAAGCTGCGCTTCGCGCCTCCGGCGCCGGCCGTTTCGCCGCGGTAAGGTGCTCGCTTGCCGCCTTCGGCGCTGACGCCGGCGCGGCGCGGGCGCGCTTCGTCGTCGCGGCCGGTTCTGTCGCCGGCGGAGCTTGATTCCGTGCTGCGGTAAGGCCGGCTGTCGCTGCGGTCGCCGCGCGGGGCGGGTTTGCCGTCGGCGCTGCGGAATGGGCGGCCTTCGCTGCGTTCGCCACGAGGCGCCGGTTTGCCGTCGGCGCTGCGGAACGGCCGGCCTTCGCTGCGTTCGCCACGAGGTGCCGGTTTGCCGTCGGTGCTGCGGAACGGCCGGCCTTCGCTGCGTTCGCCACGAGGCGCCGGTTTGCCGTCGGCGCTGCGGAATGGGCGGCCTTCGCTGCGTTCACCACGAGGCGCCGGTTTGCCGTCGGCGCTGCGGAACGGCCGGCCTTCGCCGCGGTCACCACGAGGTGCAGGTTTGCCGTCGGCGCTACGGAACGGCCGGCCTTCGCTGCGTTCGCCACGAGGCGCCGGTTTGCCGTCGGTGCTGCGGAACGGCCGGCCTTCGCTGCGTTCGCCACGAGGTGCCGGTTTGCCGTCGGCGCTGCGGAACGATCGACCTTCACCGCGTTCGCCACGAGGCGTCGGTTTGCCATCGGCACTACGGAACGGCCGACCTTCACCGCGCTCGCCTCGACCGGCGGATTTCGCATCGCCGCCGTCGCGGGCCGGGCGCTTCGCCGGCGCGCGATCCGCGCCCGGACGGCTCGTCCCGGTGCCGGCCTTCTGCGCGAATGCCTTCTTCGCGCCGGCGGGCTTGCTGCCCGCGGCAGGCTCGGCCGGGCGCGTCGGCTTGCGGCCGGTGAGGCTGCCGGAGCGCACGGGGGCGCGGCTCGGCGACGCCGGCTGCGGATTCTTGACGGTCAATTTGGTGCGCATAAACGCTGGAACACACTCACACTGCGATCGCGCGCAGCAACTCGGTTTCGACTTGGATCTGCAGGCGGTTGTCGGACAAACCGGCACCGTCCAGCAGGAAGACGTCCTCGACGCGTTCGCCAAGCGTATTGATCCGCGCCGCATGGACGCCGACCCGGTGCTCGGCCAGCACGCGCGCGATCGAATAAAGAAGGCCCGGCCGGTCGTTCGCGGACACGGACAGGATGTAGTACTGGCCCCGCTCGTCGGCCCGGAGGTCGACGCGCGGCGTGATGGGGAATGTGCGCGACAGACGCGACAGCCGCCCCTTCGACGGCTCGGGCAGCAGCGCGGCCTCGGAAAGACGCGCGGCGAGCTGCTGCTCGACGAGATTGGCGATGTCGCGATAGCGGACATCGTGTTCGGTCTGGGTGACGATGAAGTTGTCTAACGCGTAGCCGTGCCGCGTCGTGCTCACGCGGGCATCGAGTACCGACAGACCGTTGCGGTCGAAATACGCGCAGATGCCCGCGAACAGATCGGAGCGGTCCTGCACGTAGACAAGCACCTGCAGTGCGTCGCCGATCGGCGACGGACGCGCGCGGACGATCGCGTTGTCGGCCTGCACATGCCGGTACAGCACGCGCGTCTGCCACGCGATATCGGCCGCGTCGTGGCGCAGGAAGTAGCCGACGTCGAGCTGGTCCCACAGCGCGCGATGCGCGTCGCCGGGCACGGTTTCCAGGCGCAGCAGCGCAAGCGCTTCCTCCTGGCGCGATTTCAGCTCGGAGTGCGCGTCGGGCTGCGCGCCGCCCAGCACGGCGCTGGTCGCGCGGTACAGATCCTCGAGCAGCTTGCCTTTCCACGCATTCCACACTTTCGGGCTGGTGCCGCGGATATCGGCGACGGTCAGCAGGTAGAGCGCCGTCAGCCAGCGCTCGTTGCCGACCAGTTCCGCGAAGCGCTTGATCACCTCGGGGTCGCTCGTATCCTGTTTCTGCGCGACGTGGCTCATCGTGAGGTGGTGCTGGACCAGCCAGACAACCAGCGCAGCGTCGTCGCCCTTGATGCCGTGCTCGCGGCAGAAGCGCCGCGCGTCGACCATGCCGAGCGTCGAGTGGTCGCCGCCGCGGCCTTTCGCGATGTCGTGGAAGAGGGCGGCGATATACAGCACCCAGGGCCGCTCGAAGTTCGCGATCAGCTGGCTGCAGTACGGATACTCGTGCGCGTGCTCGGCCACCGCGAAGCGGCGGATGTTGCGCAACACCATCAGGATGTGCTGGTCGACCGTGTACACGTGGTACAGGTCGTGCTGCATTTGGCCGACGATCCGGCGGAAGTTCAGCAGGTAGCGGCCCAGCACGCTCGTCTGGTTCATGAGCCGGAACGCATGCGTAATCCCTTCCGACTGCTGCAGGATCCGCATGAACGTGCTGCGGTTGTGCGGGTCGCGTCGCCACGTGTTGTTCATCACGTCGCGCGAGTTGTACAGCGCGCGCAGCGTGCGGGCGGAGAGCCCCTTCACGCCGCGAGTGGTCTCGTACAGAAGAAACGCCTCGAGGATCGCGTCGGGATGGCGTTCGAACACGCCGTCGTCGGCGATTTCGAGCATCCCCTGTTTCTCGACGAAGCGGCCCGGCGACAGCACGCGGGTGACGCCGCTCGTCGCGGGAAACAGCTGCGCCTCGATGTTCTGGATCAGGATTGTCGCGAGCTGGGTGACGGCCTTCGCCGCCCAGTAGTAGCGCCGCATCAGCTGCTCGCTCGCGCGCTTCGCGGGTGTCGGCGCATAACCGAGGCTTTCCGCGGCCTGGGTCTGCAGGTCGAACACGAGGATGTCCTGGCGACGTCCGGCGATCACGTGCAGGCGGGCGCGCAGTGTCTTCAGGAAGCCCTCGTTGCGGCGCAGCTCGCGGGCTTCGCGATCCGTGATGAGGCCGCGCGTATCCAGCTCGCGCCAGCTGCTGCCGAAGCCCGCCGCGCGCGCGATCCACACAATCGTCTGCAGGTCGCGCAACCCGCCGGGACTTTCCTTGACGTTCGGCTCGAGGCTGTACGGGGTGTCCTGGAATTTCGCGTGACGCTGGCGCAGTTCGAGCACTTTCGCCTGGAAGAACGCGCGGGCGTCCAGCGCCTCGTGATAGCGCAGCGTGAAACGCTCGAACAGCGCAACGCTGCCGACGATGCGGCGCGCTTCGAGCAGCGAGGTCCGCACCGTCACGTCCTGCGAGGCTTCCTCGATGCACTGGCCGACCGTGCGCACGCTGCTGCCGATCTCGAGCCCGAGATCCCAGGCCATTCCGATGAAGCGCTCGATGCGCGCGTCCAGCTCGCAGGCATGCGCATCGGGCAGCAGCACCAGGATGTCGACGTCGGAATAGGGCGCCAGCTCGCCGCGTCCGTAGCCGCCCACCGCGACCAGCGCGAGCGTGGCGGGCAAGCCGCAATCGTCCCAGATGCGGCGCAGCGCGTCGTCGGTGGCGCGCGACAGCGCGTGCATCAGCGACGTGACGTTGGCCGCGCTCCGGAAGCGTGCGAGCAGGTCGGCCTTGGCCGTCCTGAATTCGGCTTTGCGCGCGAGTGCTTCGGGCGGGACGGCGACGGAAACGCTCATGGCGCGATAGGGTCGGAGGACGGCGCGGCTCAGAGCGCCGCGGCGGGCGCGGCGAACGCCGGGCGAGCCGGCGTCCCGGCCGAGACCGTCAGCACGTCGTAGCCGGTGTCGGTGACGAGCACCGTGTGCTCCCACTGAGCGGACAGGCTCCGGTCGCGGGTTTTCACCGTCCACTGGTCGGGCATCGTGCGGATGTCGCGCTTGCCCGCGTTGATCATCGGCTCGATCGTGAAGATCATGCCCGGCTGCAGTGCGATGCCCGTACCGGGGCGGCCGTAGTGGACGACCTGCGGATCCTCGTGAAACACCGTGCCGATACCGTGGCCGCAATATTCGCGCACGACGCTGTAGCCCTGCGCTTCCGCATGCTTCTGGATCGCATGGCCGATGTCGCCGAGGTGCGCGCCCGGGCGGACCTGGTCGATGCCGAGCCACATGCACTCGTAGGTGGTCTGCACGAGGCGTTTCGCGAGGATCGAGCCTTCGCCGATCAGGAACATCCGGCTGGTGTCGCCGAAATAGCCTTCCTTGATGACCGTGATGTCGATGTTGAGCGCGTCGCCGTTCTTGAGCGTCTTGTCACCGGGGATGCCGTGGCAGATCACGTCGTTGACGGACGTGCAGATCGCCTTCGGGTACGGCGGATAGCCGGGCGGCTGGTAGTTCAGCGGCGCGGGGATCGTTCCCTGCACATTGAGCATGTACTCGTGGCAGAGCCGGTCGAGTTCGCCCGTCGTCACGCCGGCGACGACGAACGGCGTGATGTAGTCGAGCACTTCGCTGGCGAGCCGGCAGGCGATGCGCATCTGCGCGATATCGTGTTCGTTTTTGAGCGTAATGGCCATGAGTCGGTGCCTGGAATGCGGTGAATCGCGCAATTATCGCATCTTATGACGCCGGTCGCAGCCCTTCGCGGCCGGGGCGGCGGCGCGCCGGCGGGTTTGTGCCGATTGCCGCCGGCGCCGGGAAAGCGGCAGGCGACTTGAGGGCGGGCATGCCTGCGTGTTATACTCTTTGGCTAAGTCGATGCCGAATTTTACGTACTTGCCCCATTTTGCGGGCGGGCACCGTGAAAAAACGGCGGAGGCCGAGGGTCCGGGCTTTCCCGGGCCGAATCGCAAGCCGGCGCACCCAGGGTGTCGTGGCGGGGCCGCAAGGTCCGCGCTCATGATACGGCAGCCGGCTTAAGACCCAACCCTAGCGGAGAATTTCTCATGGCAGTCACGATGCGCCAAATGCTGGAAGCCGGTGTCCACTTCGGTCACCAAACGCGCTTCTGGAACCCGAAGATGGCCCCCTTCATCTTCGGTCACCGTAACAAGATTCACATCATCAACCTCGAAAAGACGCTGCCGATGTACAACGACGCGCTGAAGTACGTGCGTCAGCTGGCGGCAAATCGGGGCACGATCCTGTTCGTCGGTACCAAGCGCCAGTCGCGCGACACGATCTCGGAAGAGGCGCTGCGCGCCGGCATGCCGTACGTGAACGCACGCTGGCTCGGCGGCATGCTGACCAACTTCAAGACGCTGAAGGTATCGATCAAGCGCTTGAAGGACATGGAAGCGTCCGTCGAATCGGGTGAAACCGAAAAGATGAGCAAGAAGGAAGCGCTGCTGTTCGAACGCGAAATCGCCAAGCTGCAGAAGTCGATCGGCGGCGTGAAGGATATGGGCGGCATTCCGGACGCGATCTTCGTCGTTGACGTCGGCTACCACAAGATCGCCGTGACGGAAGCGAACAAGCTGGGCGTGCCGGTCATCGCCGTGGTCGATACGAACCACTCGCCGGAAGGCGTCGATTACGTGATCCCGGGTAACGACGACTCGAGCAAGGCTGTCGCGCTGTACGCCCAGGGCGTGGCCGACGCGATCCTCGAAGGCCGTGCGAACGCGGTCAACGAAGTGGTCCAGGCGGTGCGCGGCGACGACGAATACGTCGAGGAAAACGCGTAACCGGCCCCGAGCCGGCGCAAAAAGGGGGCTCTCAACAGGCCCCCTTTTTTTAAGCCGCTTTTCCCAAGCAGGTGCGCCGGGTCTCTTTCGCGTCAAAAAAACGCGGATTTCCGGAAACGAATGCCTGCTGCCTGCGTCGAAGTGCGGGCGGCGTTGTAAAGACAGACTCAAGGAGCGAATGATGGCGGCAATTACCGCAAGCATGGTGGCAGAACTGCGCGCAAAGACCGATGCACCGATGATGGAGTGCAAGAAGGCGCTGACGGAAGCCGACGGCGACATGGCGAAGGCAGAAGAGCTGCTGCGCGTGAAGCTCGGCAGCAAGGCGAGCAAGGCCGCGTCGCGCGTGACGGCTGAAGGCATCGTGGCTTCGTTCATCGGCGGCCACGCAGGCTCGCTCGTCGAACTGAACTGCGAAACCGACTTCGTCGCGAAGAACGACGACTTCAACGCGTTCGCGAAGACGGTCGCCGAACTCGTCGCCACGAAGAACCCGGCCGACGTCGCTGCTCTGTCGGCGCTGCCGCTCGACGGCAAGACGGTCGACGAAGTGCGCCTCGCGCTGGTCGGCAAGATCGGCGAAAACATCTCGATCCGCCGTTTCGAGCGTTTCGAGACGTCGAACAAGATCGCCGCGTACCTGCACGGCAGCCGGATCGGCGTGATCGTCGAGTACAGCGCGGCGGAAGAGCAGGTCGGCAAGGACGTGGCGATGCACATCGCGGCCATGAAGCCGGTGTCGCTGTCGTCGAACGAAGTGCCGGCCGACCTGATCGAAAAGGAACGCCGCGTGGCCGAGCAGAAGGCTGCCGAATCGGGCAAGCCGGCCGAAATCGTCGCGAAGATGGTCGACGGCAGCGTGCAGAAGTTCCTGAAGGAAGTGTCGCTGCTGAACCAGCCGTTCGTTAAGAACGACAAGCAGACGATCGAGCAGATGCTGAAGGCGTCGAATGCGGCAGTGCAAAAATTCGCGCTGTTCGTGGTCGGCGAAGGCATCGAGAAGCGTCAGGACGACTTCGCGGCCGAAGTGGCCGCGCAGGTCGCCGCCGCGAAGCAACAGTAATTCAGCAGTCCGTTTGACCCGCGGCGAACGTCCGTTTCGCCGCGGTCGGCAGCGCCGCCGGGCGGAGCCCCGGCCCCGTCAATTTGGCGGCGCTTGCCCGAATCAGCATTTCGCCCCTACAGTTCGTGCTTGTCATCCTCTCGTCGCTCGGAAGCTCCTATGTCCACTGCCTATAAACGCGTCCTCCTCAAACTCTCCGGCGAAGCTCTGATGGGCGACGATGCCTTCGGCATCAATCGCGCGACGATCGAGCGGATGGTGGCCGATATCGCGGAAGTCGTGCGGCTCGGCACGCAACTCGCGGTAGTGATCGGCGGCGGCAATATTTTCCGCGGTGTCGCGGGCGGCGCGGCCGGCATGGACCGCGCGACGGCCGACTACATGGGGATGCTCGCAACGATGATGAACGCGCTGGCGCTGCAGGATGCGATGCGCCACGCGGGTATCGAGGCGCGCGTGCAATCGGCGCTGCGCATGGATCAGGTGGTCGAGCCGTACATTCGTCCCCGTGCGATCCGTCAGCTCGAGGAAGGCCGGGTGGTGATCTTCGCCGCGGGCACCGGCAACCCGTTCTTCACGACCGACACGGCCGCCGCGCTGCGCGGCTCGGAAGTGGGCGCGGAAGTGGTGCTGAAGGCGACCAAGGTCGACGGCGTGTACTCGGCGGACCCGAAGAAGGATCCGACGGCGACCCGTTACTCGACGATCAGCTTCGACGAAGCGATCGGCCGCAATCTGCAGGTGATGGACGCGACGGCGTTTGCGCTGTGCCGCGACCAGAAACTGCCGATCCGCGTGTTTTCGATCAACAAGCCGGGTGCGCTCAAGCGCATCGTACAAGGTGAGGACGAGGGGACGCTCGTCCACGTGTAAACTCTCGCGGAAGTGGGCTTGGGCATGCCGCCGCCGGCGCATGCGGGCCCGCCTCGTTTTGAAGGTTAGAAGGTTCGGAGGTTGAAATGAGTGTCGCTGATATCAAGAAGGGCGTCGAGCAGAAGATGCAGCGCTCGATCGAAGCGTTCAAGAACGATCTGGCAAAGATCCGCACGGGCCGGGCGCACACCGGTTTGCTCGATCACATCCAGGTTGATTATTACGGCTCGATGGTGCCGATTTCTCAAGTGGCCAACCTGACGCTCGTCGATGCGCGGACGATCGGCGTGCAGCCGTGGGAAAAGAACATGGTCGCGAAGGTCGAGAAGGCGATCCGCGAAGCCGACCTGGGCCTCAACCCGGCCACGCAGGGCGACCTGATCCGCGTTCCGATGCCCGCTCTCACCGAAGAGCGGCGCCGCGAGCTGACGAAGGTCGTGAAGGGCGAAGGCGAAACGGCGAAGGTGGCGGTGCGCAATCTGCGTCGCGACGCGAACGAGCAGTTGAAGAAGCTCGTGAAGGACAAGGAAATCTCGGAAGACGACGAACGCCGTGCCAGCGACGAGGTCCAGAAGCTGACGGACAAGTCGGTCGCCGAGATCGACAAGCTCGTGCAGACCAAAGAAGCCGAGATCATGACGGTCTGACGCGCGCCCGCGTGTCGCACCTTTTCCAGCAGTTAGAGTCTCAGCGGCCATGACTTATACCAGCTCTACCGTTCGCGTGCCTGACGTCGCCGGCGTGCCGCGTCACATCGCGATCATCATGGACGGCAATGGCCGTTGGGCGACCGAACGCCGCCTGCCCCGCGTCGCGGGGCATACGCGCGGCGTCGACGCGGTCCGCTCGGTCGTCGAGGGCTGCGCGCGCTCGGGCGTCGAATACCTGACGCTGTTCGCGTTCAGCTCCGAGAACTGGCGCCGCCCGTCCGACGAGGTGTCGTTCCTGATGCGCCTGTTCGTCACCGCGCTCGAGCGCGAGGTCGGCAAGCTGCACGCGAACGGCATCCGACTGCGGGTCGTGGGCGATCTCACCAAGTTCGAACCCCGCATCCAGGATCTGATCCGCCGCGCCGAGACCAAGACCGCCCGCAATACCCGGCTGACGCTCACGATCGCCGCGAATTACGGCGGCCGCTGGGACATTCTCCAGGCCACCCGCAAGCTCGTCGAGGAAACCGCCCGCGAAGGCCGCGAGGCGGAGGTCAGTGAAGACGCGTTCGCCCGCCATCTGGCGATGGCCTATGCCCCCGAGCCGGATCTGTTCATCCGGACGGGCGGCGAGCAGCGCATCAGCAATTTCCTGCTGTGGCAGCTCGCTTACACCGAGTTCTATTTCACCGACAAATTCTGGCCGGATTTCGATGCCGAAGCGCTCGCCGAAGCGCTCGCGTCGTATACCGACCGGGAACGCCGGTTCGGGCGAACGAGCGCTCAGCTCGAGCCCCAGACGCAGAACGCCGACTCCCTTTCATGCTGAAAACCCGTGTGATCACGGCGATCGTGCTGCTGGCAGTGCTGCTGCCGGTGACGCTGTTCGCGCCGTTGAGCGCGTTCGGCGCGCTGATCGCGCTCGCGCTCGTCTTTGCCGCTTGGGAGTGGGCACGCCTCCTGAAGCTGGGACGGACCGGCTCGGTCGCGTATGCGGTTGTCGCTGCCGCGGCGCTGGCCGCGAGCACGCAGCTCGGCATCGGCGCCGGGGCGTCGCGGCCGCTGTTCGAGGCGGCAGGCGTATTCTGGCTGCTGGCCGGGCCGTTCGCGCTGTGGCGCAAGCCGGCAATGGCCGAGCGGGCGTGGCGACCGTTCCTGCTCGCCGCCGGACTGGTGGTGTTCGCCGCCTGCTGGCACGCGCTGGTCGCGGCGCGCGCGGAAGGGGTGCCGTTCGTGCTGTCGTTATTGTTGGTGGTATGGCTCGCCGATATCGGCGCATACTTCGCCGGCAAGGGATTCGGCAAGCACAAGCTGGCGCCGTCGATCAGCCCGGGCAAGACCTGGGAAGGAGCGGCGGGCGGTTGGCTGGCGGTCATGATCGTCGCGGGCGGGGCTATCGCGGCTCACGCGTTTGAACCGACCCTGTTTTCTGCCTTCGCGCTGCGCTACGGCACGCCCGGTGCGATCGCGGCATTGACGGTGCTCGTCGCGTTCAGCGTGATCGGCGACCTGTTCGAATCGCTGCTGAAGCGTCAGGCCGGCGTGAAGGATTCGAGCGGCTTGCTGCCGGGGCACGGCGGCGTGCTGGACCGCGTCGATGCGCTGCTGCCCGTGCTTCCGCTCGCGATGCTGCTGCTCGGTTAAAACTAGACTCTATTTATGCAAAAACGCCTGACATTGCTCGGTTCCACGGGCTCGATCGGAGACAGCACGCTCGACGTCGTCGCGCGCCATCCGGAGCGCTTCTCGGTCCACGCGCTGACCGCGCACCGCAACGGCGACAAGCTGGTCGCGCAGTGCTTGAAGTTCGCCCCGGACATCGCGGTGGTCGGCGACGCCGATACTGCGGCGAAGGTCGCCGCTCAGTTGCGCGCGGCCGGCAGCAAGACCGAGGTGGCCTACGGGCCGCAGGCGCTCGTCGACGTGTCGGAGAGCGACGGCTGCGATACCGTGGTCGCCGCGATCGTCGGTGCCGCGGGCCTGGCGCCGAGCCTGGCCGCCGCCCGCGCCGGCAAGCGGATCCTGCTCGCGAACAAGGAAGCGCTCGTGATGTCGGGGTCGATCTTCATGGACGCGGTGCGCGACCATGGCGCGATCCTGCTGCCGCTCGACAGCGAGCACAACGCGATCTTCCAGTGCATGCCGCGCGATGCGGCCGAGCGCGACGGCATCGCGAAGATCATCGTGACCGCGTCCGGCGGCCCGTTCCGCACCCGCGAGCCGTCGACGCTCGTCGACGTGACGCCCGACGAAGCGTGCAAGCACCCGAACTGGGTGATGGGCCGCAAGATCTCGGTCGATTCGGCGACGATGATGAACAAGGGTCTCGAGGTCATCGAAGCGCACTGGATCTTCGGCATGCCGAGCGGGCGGATCGATGTGCTGATCCATCCGCAGAGCGTGATTCATTCGCTGGTCGCCTACCGCGACGGTTCGGTGCTCGCCCAGTTGGGCAACCCCGACATGCGCACGCCGATCGCGCATGCGCTCGCGTTCCCCGACCGGGTCGACGCGGGCGTCGCGCCCCTCGATCTCGCGCAGATCGCGACGCTGACGTTCGAAAAGCCCGACTACACGCGCTTTCCGTGTCTCGCGCTCGCAATCCAGGCGCTGGAGGCGGGCGGCGTGGCAAGCGCGGCGCTCAACGCGGCGAACGAGGTCGCAGTCGACGCGTTTCTTTCGCGCCGGATCGGCTTCATGGCGATCGCCCAGACGGTCGAGGCGGTGCTGAACGCGCTGCCGAACCACGCGCCGAGCGGCCTCGAGGACGTGCTGGGCGTCGACGCCGAAGCGCGCCGCGCCGCCGCCGCCATCATCGCGACGCTGCCCACGCTCCGCGTGGAGCGCGCCGTCTGAGCGGGGCACCGATGAACCTGCTGGTCGAACTGGTCGCATTCGCGGTGGCGATCGGCGTGCTGGTGGTCGTGCACGAGTACGGGCATTACCGCGTGGCGCGCTGGTGCGGCGTGAAGGTGCTGCGCTTCTCGATCGGTTTCGGCACGCCGCTCGTGCGCTGGGTCAGCAAGAAGACGGGCACCGAGTGGACGCTTTCCGCGCTGCCGCTCGGCGGTTACGTGAAGATGCTCGACGAGCGCGACCCGGGTTCCGGGATCCCGCCGGAGGAGCTGTCGCAGGCTTTCAACCGGCAGCCGGTCGGCAAGCGCATCGCGATCGTGGCCGCCGGTCCGATCGCCAATTTCCTGCTGGCGATCGTTCTGTTCGCACTGATCTTCGCGACCGGCGTGACGGAACCCGCCGCGATCGTCGCGCCGCCGCCGGCGGGCACGATCGCCGCGCAAGCCGGCTTCGACGGCAACGAGAAAATCGTCTCGATCCGCGCGGCGCAAGGCGGCGAGCCGGAGGCGGTGCGGTCGTGGTCCGAACTGCGCTGGAAGCTGCTCGGCGCCGCGTTCGACCATCGCGACGTGGTGCTGGGCGCACGCGCGGACGGTGCGACCTTCGATTTTCGCGTAGATCTGCGCGATTTCCCCGATCGCAATGTCGACGACGACTTCATGTCGCGGCTCGGCTTCGAACCGGGCGGCGGCCAGCCGTCGGTCGCGTCGGTGCAGCCGGGCAGCGCCGCGCAGCAGGCGGGCCTGCAGCCGGGCGATACGCTGCTCGCGCTCGACGGCAAGCCGATCGGCAGTTCGACGCGCTTCATCGGCGACGTGAAATCCCACGCGGGCAAGCCGCTCGCGCTGCGCATCGATCGCCGCGGCGCGGAGCAGACTCTCACGATCGTGCCCCAGGTGCAGCGCGACGACGAGACGGGTCGGGATGTCGGCCGGATCGGCGCGGCGCTGACCATGCCGACGCCGACCGTCGACGTGCGTTACGGCCCGCTCGAGAGCCTCGAGATGGGCGGCCGGCGGACCTGGGAGATTTCGCTGTATTCGCTGCGGATGTTCGGGCGGATGATTACCGGCGAGGCGTCGATCAAGAATCTGTCCGGACCGGTGACGATCGCGGACTACGCGGGCCGGAGCGCGCGGCTCGGCGTGTCGGCGTTCCTGTCGTTTCTCGCCCTTGTCAGCATTAGCCTGGGCGTGCTGAACTTGCTGCCAATTCCCGTTTTGGACGGGGGGCATCTGTTATATTATCTGGTTGAAGCCGCGACCGGTAAAGCCGTATCGGAACGCTGGCAGCTGATTCTGCAAAGAGCCGGGTTGATCTGCATCGTCGTCCTGTCGGCGATCGCGCTGTTCAACGATCTGGCTCGTTTAATCCATTTTTGAAGCGTTGGGCGGTTGCCGCGAGGGCGGCCGCCTGATCTGATGCAAGCTTAAACACTGGGGATGCACGTTGTTCAAACCTCATCGCTTTGTACCTAAGACGGTTGCCGCCGCGGCGCTCGCCGTGCACGGCCTCGCGGCTCACGCCTCGGCACCTTTCGTGGTGCAAGACATCAAGATCGAAGGCTTGCAGCGCGTCGAAGCGGGTTCCGTGTTCGCGTACCTGCCGATCAAGCAAGGCGATACGTTCACCGACGACAAGGCGTCCGAGGCGATCCGCGCGCTGTACGCGACGGGCTTCTTCAACGACGTCCGGATCGCGACGCAGGGCAGCGTGGTCATCGTCCAGGTGCAGGAGCGCCCGGCGATCGCGTCGGTCGATTTCACCGGCATCAAGGAATTCGACAAGGACAACCTGACGAAGGCGCTGAAGGCGGTCGGGCTGTCGCAGGGCCGGTACTACGACAAGGCGCTCGTCGACAAGGCCGAGCAGGAGCTGAAACGTCAGTACCTGACGCGCGGCTTCTACGCGGCGGAAGTGTCGACGACGGTCACGCCGGTCGACGCGAACCGCGTGTCGATCCTGTTCGCGGTCGCGGAAGGCCCGAGCGCGAAGATCCGCCAGATCAACTTCATCGGCAACAAGACCTACAGCACCGGCACGCTGCGCGACGAGATGCAGCTGTCGACGCCGAACTGGTTCTCCTGGTACACGAAGAACGATCTGTACTCGA